>CBILQL010000655.1:0-3171 GCA_966238865.1 uncultured bacterium | reverse complement strand
CCCCGCATGGGGGCGAAGGGAGCCGTAGAGAAACCTTTCCTTCGTGCGAAGCACGTTGGAAAGGTTTCCGTTCATAAAACAAAGAACCCCGCCGGGAAGGCGGGGTCCACAGGGAATCGTCACCCGGCAGAGACAGAAGACTGCTAGGGGTTCACCTCGACGGAAGCGTCCTTCTCCTCCTTCTTGCCCTTCGCGCCGGCGGTGGCGGAGGGGGTGAAGGTGAGCTGGTCGCCCTTGCGGCCGACCTTGAGCAGGGAGTTGTCCGTGATCTTGCCGCGGAGGATCTCCTCGGCCAGGGGGTCCTCGATGAGCTTCTGGATGGCCCGGCGCAGCGGCCGCGCGCCGAGCTGGGGGTCGAAGCCCTTCTCGACGATGAGGTCGCGGACGCTCTCGCTGACCTGGATCTTGATGTCGCGGGGCCCGAGGCGGTTCTCCAGCTCCTGCACCAGGATGTCCACGATGCGGCCCATGTCCTTGCGCTCCAGGGAGCGGAACACCACCAGGTCGTCGAGGCGGTTGATGAACTCCGGGTTGAAGGTCTTCTTGACCTCCTCGCGGACCATCTTCTCCATGCGCTCGTACTCGCTGTCGGAATCGTCGCGGCCGAAGCCGAGGCCGACGCCCTTCTTGATGTCCTTGGCGCCCAGGTTGGACGTCATGATGATCAGGGTGTTCTTGAAGTTCACCTTGCGGCCGTAGGAGTCGGTGAGCTGCCCGTCGTCCAGGATCTGGAGCAGGATATTGAAGACGTCCGGATGGGCCTTCTCGATCTCGTCCAGCAGGATGACGCTGTAGGGCTTCTTGCGCACCTTCTCGGTGAGCTGGCCGCCCTCCTCGTAGCCGACGTACCCCGGAGGCGCGCCGACCAGGCGGGAGACCGCGAACTTCTCCATGTACTCCGACATGTCGATGCGGATGAGGGCGTCCTCGCTCTCGAACAGGAAGGCGGCGAGCGCCTTCACCAGCTCGGTCTTGCCCACGCCCGTGGGGCCCAGGAACATGAAGCTGCCCATGGGCCGCTTGGTGGAGTGCACGCCCGAGCGGCTGCGGCGGATGGCCTTGGAGATGACCTCGATGGCCTTGTCCTGGCCCACCACGCGCTGCTGCAATTCCTTGTCCATGTTGAGCAGGCGGTTGGATTCGGTCGACGCCATCTTGGCCAGCGGGATGCCGGTCATCTTGGCGACCACCTCCTGGATGGCCTCCTCGTCCACGACCAGGCGCTCCTCGCGCTTCTGCTCGCGCCACTTCTTGCGCATCTCCTCCAGCTCGGCCTTGAGGCTCTCCTGGGTGTCGCGCAGCGAGGCGGCGGTCTCGTAGTCCTGGTTCTCGACCGAGGCCTCCTTCTCCTTCACCACCGCCTCGAGCTCCAGCTCCTTGGCGCGCAGCTCCGGGGGGATGCTGAGGCTGGCCAGGCGCACGCGGGCGCCGGCCTCGTCGATGATGTCGATGGCCTTGTCCGGCATGAAGCGGTCGGAGAGGTAGCGGTCCGACAGGCGCACGGCGGAATCGAGGGCGGCCTCGGTGTAGTTCACCTTGTGGTGCGCCTCGTACTTGGCGCGCAGGCCCTTGATGATCTGCAGGGTGTCGGCCAGCGAGGGCGGGTCGACCAGGATGGTCTGGAAGCGGCGCTCCAGGGCACCGTCCTTCTCGATGTACTTGCGGTACTCGTCCAGGGTGGTGGCGCCGATGCACTGGAACTCGCCGCGGCTCAGGGCGGGCTTGAAGATGTTGGAGGCGTCGAGCGACCCCTCGCTGCCGCCGGCGCCCACGATGGTGTGCAGCTCGTCGATGAAGATGATGACGTTGTCGTTCTTCTGGAGCTCGGTCATCAGCGACTTGAGGCGCTCCTCGAACTGGCCGCGGTACTTGGTGCCGGCCACGATGGATCCCATGTCGAGGGTGACCACGCGCTTGTTCTCGAGCACCTCGGGGATGTTGCGCTCCACGATCTTCTGGGCCAGGCCCTCGACGATGGCGGTCTTGCCCACGCCCGGCTCGCCGATGAGCACGGGGTTGTTCTTCTTGCGGCGCGACAGGATCTGGATGACGCGCTCGATCTCCGGGCCGCGGCCGATGATGGGGTCGAGCTGGCCCTGGCGCGCGAGCTCGGTGAGGTCGCGGCCGAAGTGATCCAGGAACGGGGTCTTGCTCTTCTTGCGGCTGCCGGCGAAGTCGCCCTGGCCGCCCGAGCCGGAGGCGTCGCCGCCCCGCAGCACGCGCTCGATCTCCTCCTTGACGCGCTCGTACTCGACGCCGATGGAGGCCAGCGCGTTGGCGGCCGCGCTCTCGTGGTCCTTCATGAGGGCCAGCAGCAGGTGCTCGGTGCCGATGTACTTGTGGCTCATGGAGCGGGCTTCCTGCGCCGCGATCTCCAGGACCTTCTTGGCGCGGGGCGTGAAGGGGATCATCTGCCCGATGGTCATCATGCCGCCCGAGGACGAGATGCTCTTCTCGATGTTGCGGGCGAGATCGTCCAGATCGATGCCCAGGTTCTTGAGCACCGCCACCGCCACGCCGTCGCCTTCGCGGATGAGGCCGAGGAGCAGGTGCTCGGTGCCGACATAGTCGTTGCCGAGGCGGACGGACTCTTCCCGCGCCAGCTGCATCACCTTCTTGACCCTATCCGTAAACATCCCGTTCATTTGCATTTCCTCATGGGCCCGACACCGGCCCGTTAAGAGTCCTCATCCCGTCGCGGTCGACGATGACGCATCCTTTATCAAAATACTTGTTATAGAGCTGAATTCCCAATTTTCTCGCGAATTTCCGGACTTCCGAAGGCACAGAACCAATATCCACGTTTCCCGTCTCCGGGTCTAGTATCCCGGAGACTACCGACATCCTTCCATGGCCAATCTTACAACATTCGCGCGGGCGGTGTCCTCCTCTTCTTTGACCCATGCGCCTCCGGAACTAACCTCGAGGTGACCGCTTTGGGTCCTGGCGCCGAGTTCTTCCAGGATGGCGGGGATCTGGGAATCGAGGATTCCGACCGAAGCGCCGAAACGGGCCCAGGACGCGGCCTGGAGCAGATCCCGCAAGGGCAGCGTCCGCGCCCGCCGGAGTACCTCCAGCGAACCTTGCACGCGCTCCTCGAGCCTGTTGCGTCGCGTGTCCAGGCAGCGCGCCCGCAGCTCCGCCTCCCAGCGCAGGACGGGCTCGAGATCG
>CBILQL010000654.1:0-3175 GCA_966238865.1 uncultured bacterium | reverse complement strand
CTGCGGCGCCGTCGCAGGCGCTCCCCGGTCATCCGAATCCGAGTACATTTCACATACCGGCCGCCGGGCCGGGAAAGGGGCATGCATGGATTCCGCAGTCGACAACCGGGCGCCCGAGGGCCCTGCCCGCTGGCCCAACCGCCGCCGGACACGCCGCATCGCCGCCCTGGGCATCCTACTGGCCGGGACCCTGGCTTTCGCCTGGCTCGTCTGGCCCACGCCCTACCGCTATGGCCGCGACCTGGACCGGCACCGGATCCACCGCTTCTCCGGGAAATCGGAGGTCTACGACAAGCGCAAGGACGAATGGCGGACGGTCCGGCGCGGCGGAAGTAACGGGGACGGTACCTGGAAGTCGGGCGGCTCCGGGAGCGGCAGCCCCATCGGAGGCTCCCGGAGCGGCGGAGGCGGCTCCGGCGGAGGGGGATCCGGAAACGGCAGTCCCATCGGCGGATCCCGGAGCGGCGGGAGCGGAAACCGCGGCGGCGATCAGTGGTGGTACCAGGAGGGGAAGAAATCCTCCCTCGACCCCGATGAATCCCCAATCGGTGGCTCCCGGAAACCTGCCAAAAAAGGTTCTCCAATCGGCGGTCAGTGACCCCGCCGGGCCCTGACCGGGCCCAGTTGCAGGGAAAAACCGGAAGTTCTACCTTTCCCCGTCCGGTCCGGGAATCGTCCCGGGCCTGGTTCCGGCTCGCCCCGTTTGCGGGAAGAGCTGGAGCGGTTTCGGGCACCAGTAGCTCAGCTGGATAGAGCGCTGCCCTCCGAAGGCAGAGGTCACAGGTTCGACTCCTGTCTGGTGTACCACTCCTCGCAATCCCCGGATTTTCCCTCCGAAAAGGATTTTCCAGTCACTGACTGGGATTTCATAAGCGCCAACGTTTCAAAGGGTTGTCGATACTTGGGGATGAGCTGGGCGTTCAGCCAGATGGAGTTCGCAAGTACGAGATTCAGGATCCGCTTCTTTTCGGCCATTTCCAACTGGCGGTAAATGGAGGCTGCCTGCTGGGAGAGGTCGAGGAGGCGGGCGCCTTCATCCAGGTAGGAGCTGTGAGCTTGCCGGTGCTTCTCCAGCCGGGCTTTTACCCCCTCAAGGGCATGGTTCCATTCTTGAGATTTCTGCCGGTAGAAGTCGGCGGTGATGATGCGGTCCAACTTATCCAAGTACAGGGCTTCCAATCGGCCTTCCAGGGTCTGCCGCTCCTTTTCCAGTTGGGCTACCTGCTCCTTGTGGAAGCGGCTCTCGTCGGCGCGGCTTTCCTTTAGCGCCCGGATCAGCAGCGCATGGACTTCAGGATCCAGTTGGATGGCCCTAAGGATGTCCTCGAACTGCCGGGCCAGCTCCTCTTCCCTTACATACCGCTTCGGGCATTTGCCTTTGTAGCCGGTGCAGCGATAGTAGATGTACTTCCCCTTCTTCATATCGCCAGTCATAGCGCATCCACAGTTTCCACAGAAGATGAGTCCTTGGAAAGCCCATTCATGCTTGCGGACCCCCGTGCGAGTTTTGCCCTTGTAGTCGAGGACATCCTGAACCTTGGCGAACAGCTCCCTGGAAATCAGGGGCTCGTAGGTGCCTCGATAGGTTGCGCCATTCCAATGGAACTCGCCGTAATAGACGGGGTTGTTCAAAACCTTGGCAATGGTCCCCCTCGAAATCACCAGCCCATTCCTGCGGGAGATCAATCCTTCTTTGTGGATCTTCCGGCTCAACTCCAGCAGGGAGAATTGTCCGGATGCATACCAATGGAAAAGCTTCTGGACGAGAGGCGCCATGTCCGGATCCGGTTGGATTGTCTTCCTGCCATTGCCATGGACATTGACATAGCCCAGGGGAGCGAAGGAGGGGTAGAGCCCTTGCTCGGCTTTCTCCTGCATCCCCTTTTTGATCTCCTCGGATAGGTTGTCGATGTAGTTCTTGGCCATCACCACCTTGATGCCATGCAAAAGCTTCTGGTGGGACCGAGAATGCGGGGATAGGATATCGTTCTCTTTGACCAGGTGGATGTCGAGGGCCAATTCGTCCAAGGTCACATAGTCTTTGAAGTTCCGGTATAGCCTATCCGTCTTCTCGACCAGGAGGATGCGGCAGCCGGCCTCCCTTTTCTTGCGCCCCTCGGTCCGGAAGAACTTGACCATCTCCGAGAACCGGGTGCGTCCCGACCGCTTGGCCGTTTCCACGTCGGTGAATTCATGTATGATGGACAGGCCCTTGCGCTCCGCATATTCCCGGAGGAGTTTGATCTGGGCGGGGATGGAAAAGCCTTCCCGTTCCTGCTCCTTGGATGAGACGCGCGCATAAAGGACGGCCTTGTCCTTCGCCGGCAGCAACAAGTCACCTTTCATTTCCGACCTCTTCGATGTTCCAGCAAAATGCTGAAATATTCCATCAATCTGTTGAGGGCCTCATTGGCCTCTTCCCGGGATACAGGTTTGCCGGTGCGGCTTGAAAAGTAGGCGGCTGCCGCCTCCAACAAGCCTTCCGAGAACCGGACCGGTCGGGGCGGTGTACCCTTGGACACATGATGGGGTCGTGCCGTCATATCCACCCGCGGCCATGCATGCCTAAGGAACTCAGGCGGCGGGCTATTTTAATGTATTATTTAAATATTATTTAAATTACCCCGTTTTCGCCTGGGTTTGCCCCCCCCTTGCCGGGATATTCGGACCCTATCGAGCCAGGAAAAATAATATTATTCTATTATTTTATGTGAACGAATAAAAATGAAGATTAGGGGTTGACGGGACTTTAAAGCAGGAGGATGGGGAGGGAAGCTAGGCGGAAGCCTCGGCCAGATTCCGGACAAATTTCAGGACCGTCCTCTGATCCCCGGCGGACAACCGATCGAAGAGCTCCAGGATTTGGGCGGCTCGGCTGTTCCCATGCACCCGCTCCGCTGCCTTAGTTTCCTTCGGAAGCCTCGAAGAAAGGAAGAATTCATCCAAGGAGATGCCCAAGGCTTGGACCAGGGCTAAGGCTTGGTCCAACCGAGGCCGATTGACCCCTCGCTCATAGTGGGTGATGACGCCCTGACTGACCCCCGCCCGCCTTGCCAATTCGGGTGCATTGCGGCTGGCATCGTCCCAGCCGAGACGCATCTTCAAGGTCACCGGCCGCGTCGTCGCGGCGACGGTCGCTTCGATCAGCCGCGTCGCGTGATCCAGATCGCGCATC
>CBILQL010000653.1:0-3175 GCA_966238865.1 uncultured bacterium | reverse complement strand
GCCTTCCTCAACAAGTTCCCGACCGTGCCCACCATCGCCAACCTCTCCGCGGACGGGGACACCACCATCAAGGAGAATACCGCCCCGTCCCTGTGGGTCATGACCTACCAGCTCGGGTACTCGATGATGCCCGGGTATCCCTACAACTTCCGCTACCGGGGCCGCGACATCATGGAAGGCACCTCCTTCGGCCACGCGCAGTACGGCATCGACATCCCCATCCGCGGCCTGGGGACCTTCATCCCGGGGTTGCCCACCACCTCGTTCCGGCAGTTCAGCATCACGGCCCTGAGCAACATCGGGACCACCCTCATCAACCCGGCCGACAAGATATTCGAGACCCTGGAAGACGGGGGCCATTACCTGCTGATGGACTTCGGCCTGCGGGCGGCGGCCAACTTCAGGTTCTACCACCAGTATCCCTTCACCATCTACGTCCAGGGCTTCGTCCCCTATAACATGCTGGAAGCCGATAAACTCTATACCGGGGATTATCCCCAGAGCCTGCCCCGCCAGGGCGAGACGTTCGAAGACCTGCAGGCGCGCGACCGGCGGGACCGGAAAAGGTACATGGAGCTGGTCAAGGAGCCCCGTTATTTCATGGGCTTCTCCATCGGGTATTGAGGATATTACAGACATGAAGAGCCGCGGATTCACCACCACCATCCTGCATTCCGACCGCCTGGGCCGGCCCGAGCACGGGTCGCTGCACAAGCCCATCCACACGTCCATCACCTACGGCTACGAGAAGGCCGAGGACCTGGCGGCGGTGTTCCAGGGGACGAAGAAGGGATACGCCTACGCGCGCCAGGCCAACCCCACGGTCACGGCCCTGGAGCAGAAGGTCACCGCCCTGGAGCAGGGGGTCGGCAGCGTCTGCTTCTCCACCGGCATGGCCGCGCTGTCGGCGGCGCTGCTGACCCTGCTCAAGCGGGGCGATCACGTCGTCTCCAGCTCCTACCTGTTCGGCAACACCAACAGCCTGCTCAACACCTTGGCCGGCATCGGCGTGGACGTGACCTTCGTGGACGCGACGCGCGCCGCCGAGGTCGGGAAGGCCGCCACCGATCGCACCCGCATGGTGCTGGTGGAGACCATCGCCAACCCGGTGACCCAGGTCGCCGACATGGCGCGCATCGGCGATTTCTGCGCGGCGCGCAAGCTGATCTACGTGGTGGACAACACCCTGACCTCGCCCTGGCTGTTCCTGCCCCGGGACGTGAAGGCGACCCTCTCGGTGAACTCCCTCTCCAAGTATTTCGGCGGCCACGGCGACGCCCTGGGGGGATCGGTGACGGACTTGGGCCTCTACGACTGGTCCGCCTACCCGAACATCCTCGACATCTACAAGACCTCGGCGCCGGACCAATGGGCCCTCCTCCAGATCCGCAAGAAGGGCCTGCGGGACTTCGGCGGGACACTGGCCCCGGAGGCCGCCCACGTGCTGTCCGTGGGCTCGGAGACCCTGGCCCTGCGCCTGGATCGGGCCTGCGGCAACGCGGCGCGCCTGGCCGAGTTCCTGGAATCCCACCCCAGGGTGAAGCGGGTCAATTACCCGGGCCTGGCCTCGCATCCCCAGCACGGCCTGGCCACGGAGCTGTTCAAGCGCCCCGGCGCCCTGGTCTCCTTCGTCCTCGCCGACGGCGTGGACGTGTTCGCATTCCTCAACAAGCTCAAGCTGGCCATCTGCTCCAGCAACCTGGGCGACAACCGCACTCTGGTCATCCCGGTGGCGCACACCATCTTCTTCGAGATGGGGCCCAAGCGCCGCGCCGAGATGGGCATCGAGGACGGCCTGGTCCGCATGTCGGTGGGCATCGAGGACGCGGAAGACCTGCTGGAGGACTTCGCCCAGGCTCTCGGCTAGAGGTTTTTCAGGCGGCTCCACATGCCCAGAATGACGATCTTATAGCAGGCCCGCAAGTCTTGGGCACTTTCCAGCCTTATATTACCCGAGGCCCGTCCCATGCGGGACGGCCGCGTAACGCCGGGTAGCGCAGGGGTCTGCCCGCGCGGCGACAGGAATCGGGAACCCGAATACGACGAATCCACCCTCCTTTACGAGGCCTTTGATGACACGTGCCCTCCCGCTCCTCCTCCTCGGTGCGACGACTTTGAGCCTGGCCCAGCAATCCGCCCAGCCGAACTGGACCCGCGTCGAGGTGAACAACCAGTTCTACGGCGAGAGCGCCGATTTCGCCGACATCGACAAGGACGGGGACATGGACATCGTGTCCACCCCCTTCTGGTACGAGGGGCCGGATTGGAAGACCTCGCACCGCTTCGTTTCCGGCAACGCCGGGACCGGCAGGCAGGACGAATACGTGGGGGCCTGGCAGACCGAGACCTACGACTTCAACGGCGACGGCTGGGTGGACATCCTCGTCAACATGGGCCCCTGCTGCGGCACCCTCGTTTGGCACCAGAACCCCGGCAATCCCAAGACCGCCACCGGCAATTGGCAGGCCCGCACCATGATGACCACCAAGGGGAACGAAAGCCCTCACCTGGGCAACGTCACCGGCGACAGCAAGCCCGAATACATCGTCATGTCCGGCAACCGCATGGGCGTCGCGGAGGCGAACGCCTCGAATCCCACCGGGGCCTGGAGCTTCCGCGCCGTCGGCGAGGTGCGGTCGGGCAACGGGGCCGAGGCCTACGGCATCAACGCCCACGGCATCGGTGCCGGCGACATCAACATGGACGGCCGCATCGACCTGATGAGCATGCACGGGTGGTACGAGCAGCCGGCGAACCTCTCGTCCGAATGGACCTTCCACGAAGCGCCCTTCTCGGGCCGCCCCTACGCGGGGGAGAACAAGGGCGGCGCCCAGATGTACGCCTACGACGTGGACGGCGACGGCGACAACGACGTGGTGGGGGCCATCCAGGCCCATGCCTGGGGCCTGCAATGGATCGAGAACCTGGACGGCAAGGGCGGCAGCTGGAAGGCCAACAAGATCATGGGCACCGCCGACGAGGTCGCGACCTACGGGGCCGCCGTCAGCCAGCTCCACAACCTGGACCTCGCCGACATGGACGGCGACGGGATCCTGGACCTGGTCGCCGGCAAGCGCTGGGGCACCCACGGGCCCGACCAGGCGAACACGGTCCGGGCGGTCTACTGGTTCGACGTGAAGCGCACGGCCGCGGGCGTCAAGGTGACGCCCCGCCT
>CBILQL010000652.1:0-3176 GCA_966238865.1 uncultured bacterium | reverse complement strand
GAAGGCGGTCACGCCCGGATAGTCCTTGTAGTTGAAACTCAGGTACAGGGTTCCGTCGGCGCCGGTCAGGCTGGAGCCGCGCACGTCGTTGACCCACATGGTCTTCCACTTGTCGCCGTACAGGTCCGCCAGGCGCGAGATGGGATATTCGGCGCGCACTTCCAGGGTGGCGGGGTCGATCCGCTGCAGGCCCTTGTTGCTGGAGAGCGCCCACAGGTCTCCGCCCTCGCTGTGATAGCTGGTGGAGAAAGTCCCCAGGCACACGTGCTTGCGCAGCTCGAGGGATTGCGGGTCGAACAGGGACAGGGTCCCGTCGGTGGCGGCCGTCAGGTAGCCGCCGGGCACGGCCTGCATGTGGATCACGTCGCTGGTGCGGCGGCCGGGCTTGATCAGGCCGGCCAGGATCTCGTTGTTGTCCTTGAAGCCGCAATAGGCCATCCACGCGATGGGGATGAGATTCACCGCCACCAGGAAGAAGGTGAGGCTGTTCAGGACCTGATGGCGGATTTTCTTGCGCTGGGTATGGTTCATGGCTGGTTGGCGTCGCCGGGCCGGCGCGGACGGCCGGCCCCGCTCCTCACTTGGTCGTGAGGTCCTCCTTGAAAATGCGGTACCAGACGAAGATGACGGAGACCATGGCCAGCATGAGCAGGGAGGCCATGGCCGCACCGCTTCCGAAATCCCACATCTGGAAGGAGTTGCGGAACAGGTTGGTCATGAGCAGGTCCCCGTGCTTGCCCGGGTAGCCGGCGCCGTTGCCGAACATCATGATGACGATGTTGAAGGAGTACACGTTGAAGATGAGCCCGTGAAGGATGAGGATGGCCCATACCGGCTTGAGCAGCGGCCAGGTGATTTTCCAGAAGCATTGCCACGGGGAGGCCCCGTCGATCTCGGCCGCCTCGTACACGTCCTTGGTGATGGATTGCAGGCCGGCCAGCAGCATGAACATGGTGAAGGGCCACTGGCGCCAGATGGTGGGGATGATGATGGCCCAGAGGGTGTTCTCCCCGATGAGCCAGACGGGCTTCTCCGAGAGGACGTGCAGCCAGTCCACCAGGATGATGTTGATGAGGCCGGCGTCCTTCTGCCACAGGAAGCCCCACAGCAGTCCGACCACGTAGGTGGGCACGATCCAGGGGAAGAGCATCAGGGTGCGGGACAGGGAGCGCCCCCGGAACTCGCGGTTGACCAGCAGCGCCGCGATCATGCCGATGATCAGCGTCCCCACCGTGACGATGACGGTGTACAGGATGGTGTTGCGCGTGGCGTCCCACATCCCGGAGCGGATGGGATTGGTCGAATCGAAGAGGATGCCGGTGAAGTTGGAGAAGCCCGCCCAGGGCGCGTTCAGATAGTCGAGAAGCTTGTCCTTGCGGCTGTGCAGGAACCCGAGGTACAGGGCCTGCAGGATGGGCACGGCCTGTAGGAGGATGAGGCCGGCCATGGTGGGCAGCAGGAAGGCGTAGGCGATGCGGTTGCGCAGGATGGCCTTCGCCAAGCGCAGGTAGGGCTTGTCGCCCTTGGGATCCTGGAGGAGCAGCATGGGGATTCCGGTCGCCTCGCCTCAGTCCGCCTGGTAGTTGGCGAGGGTCTGCCGGTCTTCCGGATGGGACTTGAAGTGCGCCTCGATGATGGCGTCCACGTCCTTGGTCATGGCGGCCACCTCCTTGCGCACCGCATCCTCGGAATAGGGGCCGTTGGCCTCCGCGGCGATGTCGAAGAGGTTGCCCAGGCGCTTCATCAGCACCGCGGTCTCCAGCTCGCCCCAGTAGGGGACGCTGGGGTAGATGCGCCCGTACTGGACGATTTCCTTGAACACCTGGCGCTTGCGATCCCGGGAGAAGTACGGATTCTCGAAGGCCTGCTTGAGGGCCGGCAGGAAGCCGGAGACCTGGGCATGGGCCAGCACCGCCGCCGAATCCGTGGCCAGGTAGCGGACCAGCGCCTTGGCCAGGTCAGGGTTCTTCGTCGACTTGAAGATGGCGAGGTGGGACCCGCCCATGAAGACCGCGCGCTGCTTGGGGCCGGCGGGCGGGACCAGCGCCCCGTAATTCTCGAACACGTGGGCCTGGGCCGCGCCGCCCATGGAGGCGCCCTTGTTCAGCTCGTTCGGCTTGAGGGTGGTCTCGAAGATGGTGGCCAGCTTGCCGGCGTCGAAATCCGCGGAGACCTGGGCCGTGTTCTTCTCCATGTTGTTCTTGGGGTTCAGCCCCTGGCGCACCAGGGAGAGGTAGAAGAGGATGCCTTCGAGGCTTTCCTTGGAGTCGAGCAGGCACTTGTCGCCTTTCTCGTTCAGGAAGTCGCCGCCCGCGCCCCAGATCCAGGGGGCGAAATTATGCACCACGTTCCAGTCGTTCTTGCCCGGGAATCCCAGCGGGGCCACGACCTCGCCGCCGGTCTTCACCTTGGCGGCCTGGATTTTCTTGAGCGCGGCCAGGAAATCATCCCAGTTCGCGATGCCCTTGGGGTCCACCTTGGCCTGGGCGAAAACGTCGGTGCGGTAGTACATGGGCCGGACGTCGATGAACCAGGGCAGGGAGGTGATGTTGGAGGCGGTGCGGGGCTTGGCAGCCGCCCAGGTGGCGGGAAGGAAGGTGGACTTGACGTTGATTTCCTTGTCCATGTCGTCCAGGGGCAGGAGCACGTTCATCCCGGTGAGGAAAGGCGTCCAGGTGGTGCCGAGCTGCACCACGTCCGGGCCGTCCCCGGCGATGGCGGCGGTGGTGAGCTTGGTCCAGGCGCTGCCCCAGTCCAGCACCGAGATCCGCACCTCCACGCCGGGATGGGCGGCCTTGAAAGGCTCCACCAGATCCTTCATGTCCTTCTCGGGGCTGGGCGTGTTGGGCATCACCCAGAGGAGCAGCTCCTTGCCGGAGTTCGCGGCGGCCTCGGGAGATCCGGCCTTGGCGGCCTTGTCTTCCTTGCAGCCGGCCATCAGCCAGGCCAGGGCGGCCAGGACCAGGATGCGGATCGAGGAGGTTCCGAAGCGGGTCCGGACTGAGGCGTTCATGGCTTTACCTTTCGCTCTGGTTTCAGGCGTCGAAGAAGTGGAGGTGATCGGCCGCTGGGAGCAGGGCCACCCGGTCGCCGCGTCGCACCTGGGAATCGGGGTTGGTGCGGGCCACCGCGCGGTGCTCGCCGGTCTTGCAATACACGAGGGTCTCGGCGCCGAG
>CBILQL010000651.1:0-3176 GCA_966238865.1 uncultured bacterium | reverse complement strand
GACCGCGCAGCCCCCCAGCAGGGAGGATGCGCCCAGCAGCGCGGCGGCGGCCAGCGCGGCGGCCGATGCGGCGCCTTTGCGATTCTCCGATCTCATGGCTTCTCCTCCAACAGCTTGCGGACCTCGGCTTCCAGGCCGGCGAGGTCCCGTTCGGTATAGCCGTCGAAGCGCGCGCGCAGCACGCCCTTGCGATCGACGAGCACGGCGGCGGGCATGCCCGCCAAATCATAGGCCTCGGCCACCTCGCGGCCCGCGTCGTGCAGCGCGAGGAGGCCCTTGTCCTGTCCCTTGAGGAAGCCCAGGGCCTTGGAGCGGTCCTCGTCCAGGCTCACCGCCAGCACCTTGAGCCCGGGATGCCGGGCGCCCAGGCGGGCGAGCTCGGGCAGGGTGCGCTTGCAGGGCGCGCACCAGCTGGCCCAGAAATCGATCAGCACCACCTGGCCTGCCAGCGCCTCGAGGCTCACGGCCTCGGCGCGGGCCTTGCCCAGGCCTTCCAGGCGGAAGCCGGGCGCGCGATCGCCGATCCGTGGCTTCCCCCCGGCCGGCGTCGCGGCGGGGGCCTGCGGCGCGGCGGCCAGGGAGGCCGCCAGGAGGGCCGCGGACAGGAGGGCCGGGAAGCCCGCGGAGCGCGGGCCGGACAGGGAGCGGATTCGCGAAAACATGGCGGCTCCTAGTTGCTGTTCCTGCGCACCGAGTTGGAGAACTGGACGCCCATGTCCATCCACTCGATCAGCTTCAGGAGGTCGCGGTTGTCGGGCGCGAAGGGATTGATGCGCCCCGTGGAATCTTTCCACATGGCGGAATGGTCGTGGCTCGTCTCCCGGTACAGGCCGCTCTCGCGCGCCAGCTGCCGGTTGTAGAGCACCCAGGCCAGCGGGCTGTTGCGCGCGCCGTCGCTGGTGGCGTAGCTGAGGCGGGTGGCGGACTTGGCGGTCTGGTAGCCGCCTTCGCGGGTGAGGTCGAAGTAGACCGAGTTGACCTGGAGCGTGTCGTTGATGCGCTTGTCCGGACGGTTCTCCAGGACCAGGCCGCCGCCCGAGGCCGCCGCGACGGAGGCCCCGTGGCAGGAGTTGCACCGGGCGTCCAGCACCGCCTGGACGGTGCCCGCCTGGGAGGAATCCCTCAGGCGGTAGAAGTCCACGGTGTCGCTCCGGGCGGCCGGATGTTCGCTGACCTTCTGGGCGTTGGCGAAGCTGGACAGGTATTTCCGGGTCTCCTGGAAGGTCACCTCCAGGGTGGCGGTGTCGATCCGGAAGCTGTGGATGTCGGCATCCTTGTCGCGCGGGCCGTGGCACCCGGTGCAGATGCGCCGCTCGCCGGGCATCACGTTGATCCATTGGAGCTGGTTCACCAGCATCATGCCGTTCTGGTCCAGCACCTGCAGGTGCAGGGGCGTATTGGCGGGCACCTCGGCCGAGAAGGACCCGTCGGCGCGGATGTCGCCGTAGCCGATGACGCGCTGCTTCTCGAATTCGGTGCGGTTGCCCACGTTGCCGCCGCCCATGCCGCGCGTGATGGGCACGGCCTCCAGGAAGCGGAAATACCGCCCCTGGCCCGTGGTGCCGTCCGCATTCTTGAACTTGGGGTCGGGATGCATGTGCCCGTCGGTCATCCGGCTGTAGATGTCGGCGGTGAAGAAGATGCCGGTCGTCGCCTTGGTGCGCAGGCCTTCGGCGACCTCCGGCTTGGGGGCGTACTCCGCGGCGGGCAGGACGCGGGGCTCCACCACCACGGGGTCGTAGTCGTTGTAATCCGGGTCGGTGTGGATGACCCGCATGTTGGCCCCGTCCTTGTCCATCACGAACAGGTCGTAGTTCACCGAGGGGTTGCGGATGTCCCCGCCCGCCTCGCGGGCCGATTGGGCCACCAGGATGCGCTCCCGGCCGCCGTCCAGGATGGGGTAGGGCGTCTTGAAGATGGCCCGGGAGGACTGGCGGGACGTGTTGTAGGGGCTGGTGGAAGGGGTGATCATCTCCGGGGGCACGTTGAAGCGCGCCAATTCGATGATGCCGATGCCGCCGCCCTCGAAATCCGAGGTGCGCTCCATCATGGAGGAGACGATGCCGCCGTCCAGGAGCTCGCGGCTCTCCATGAAGACCCGCTGGCCGCTGGTGAGGCTGGTGCCGGAGAAGGTCTCGTCCGCGCCGTACTTCACGAACTGCCCGGTGCCGTCCGGGTTCACGCCGAACAGGGGGATCTTGTTGGGATCTCCCAGGTGATCCCAGCGCGAGAAGAAGATCTGGCCGCTGGAGTGCAGGAACGGGTTCTGATCGTGGCTCTGGTTGAAGGTGATCTGGCGGATGGTCTTCGCGTCCACCGGCTTGCCGGGCCCGCTCCGCTCGCCGACGAAGAGCTGGGGCGCCACGCGGCGCTCGTACTCGTCCGTCACGAGGTTGCGGGTGCTGGCCCAGACGATGCGGTTGTCGTCGATGTAGGCCGGGTCGAAGTCCCCGCACCGGCCGGCGTCGGTGCAGCCCTGCGCCGAGACGCCGAGATTGGTCAGGCTCCCCGTCTCCAGGTCCAGCTCGTAGAGCTGCCAGGGCCGCCGGCCCCCGCCCGCGCTCCCTTCGCGCATGGAGAAGAGGATGCGCCGGCCGTCGAAGGAGACCTCGGGGTCGGAGGCGGCGCCCCAGTTGTTCTTGTTGGACGTGACCCGCGTCCATTTCTCCGTGAGGTTGGTGAGCCGGCCGCTCGGCGAGATGGGCGAGAGCAGGTACAGATCGGAGCCCGCGTAGAACTCCTCGATGTTCGAGGCCATGGGGCTGAGGTTGCGCCCGATGCTGGCCTCCTTCACGAAGACGAGGCTGCGGGATCCGCTGCGATCGATGATCTCGTCGGCGGGCTGGAGGCACGAGGCCGCCAGGAGGCCGGCCGCCGCCAGGGAAGCCGCGCGCAGCGCGGTCGGAGCCTTGCGCAGCGCGGACGCCGCGGCCAGGGAGGGTTTACCGGATCGGCCGGGCCGCCCTGCGACAGGTTTCGGGGTCGTCTTCAAGCGGCACCTCCCGGATGGTTCGTTCATCAGAAGTACTTCTGGGTTCCTATCAGGATCACGAAATTCTGGGTCAGTGAAGGCTCGTTCCGGATCTTCTGCGAGTAGATGTGATCGCGCAGGCCGTAGTTGAGCGCCCAGCGGCCGTTCTTCGGCCCGAAGGGCAGGGTCATGCGGTTGCCGAAGC
>CBILQL010000650.1:0-3183 GCA_966238865.1 uncultured bacterium | reverse complement strand
TCTCCCCGCTCAAATCGAAGAAAAGCGCTCAGTTAATTTCTTACGGGCCCTAAGGTTAAGGAATGCCTGGCCTTGAGGCGCTATTCACCGAAAACGATGAAGTCCTATGTGCATTGGATTCGATCATTTCTGGAGTACTTGCGTATGCAGGCTCCTATCCGGAACTTGATGCCGTGCGATTTGCAGGTGATGCATGCAAAAGCGTTCCTGGCTTTTCTCGCTTTGGAAAGGGAGGTTTCGGCGTCTAGCCAAAACCAGGCATTCCATTCCCTGAGGTTCCTGTTCGAATATGTATTACGCAAGGATTTCGGAGAATTGGCGGATACGCCCAGGGCCAAAAGGAGCAGATTGGTCCCTACGGTGCTTTCACCGGATGAGGTACAATCCATTCTCTTGCAGTTGCAGGATCCGTACCAACTTTGCGGGCAGCTTTTGTACGGTTGCGGATTGAGGCTCCAGGAGGTGATCAGACTGCGCGTACAGGATGTGGATTTCGGCCTGGGGATGGTTGTGGTCCATAAGAGCAAAGGGGGTAAAAGCCGGCGGGTGCCTCTGCCGTCCCGGGTTTTGCCGGGCCTCCGAATGCATTTGGAGCGAGTTCGGAAGGTCTATTTGGAGGACTTGAAGATACCCGCCTTCGGTGTTTTCCTGCCGGATGCCTTGGAGCTCAAATATCCTGGGGCTGCCCGTTCCTGGCCATGGCAGTGGGTATTCCCAGGGGATAAGCTTACGCCTGTCCCTGGGTCAGGGCAGTTGCGCCGCGCGCATTTACACGAGTCCAGCCTTCAGAAGGAAATCAAAGTGGCCGTCGAGGCTTCGGGCATCGCCAAGCATGCGTCGGCACACACGTTTCGCCACAGCTTCGCTACGCATGTCCTGCAAATGGGATATGACATCCGTACCGTGCAGGAGCTGTTGGGGCATTCCGATGTGCGCACCACGCAGATATACACTCATACGGCGCCGAAACCCGGAAACAAGGTGATTAGCCCTCTGGACGCATTCGTCAAGGAGGCCGGAGCGGCCTATGGAAGCTGAGGTTATGGATGGGATGGACGCCGCCCCGGGGCCCGGCCTTGCGTCCCGAGAAAAACTCCAGGAGGTCCTGGATCATCCGGCCGTAGCATTGCCGCTGTCGAGGTTGCGCCACGCTCAGCCCTTGTCGACCTCGTAGCGCATTTCGGCCATGGTGGTCCCGATGGGGCGGACGGACACCAGGCGCAGCTTGGGGCTAAGCACCCGGCGGGGGAACAGCGGCTTGCCCTTGCCCAGGGTGACCGAACCGACCGAGAGGATCAGCTCGTCCAGGAGGCCGGCATCGTAGAACTGACCCGCCAGGTCCCCGCCTCCGACGACCCAGATGTTCTTGCCTCCGGCGGCGTCCCGCATGGCGGGATGGAACTCGCGCACGTCGCCCTTGACGAAGCGGATGTCCGCGTCCTGGATGGGGGTAAGCTTTCGGCTCGTGAACACCCAGGCCGGCTGCGTATACGGCCAGGCCGATCCGACCTCGGCGATGACCTTGTCGGAGTTCCGCATCATCCACTCGTAGGTGGACGAACCCATCGCCAGGGCGCCCACGCCGGCGATGAAGTCCGGATAACTGGTGTCATTCACGTCCCCAAGCGGGAACAGCCACTCCAGGGAATCGTCTTCGGTGGCGATGAACCCGTCCAGGCTCGTCGCGGTGTAATATTGGGTTTTCATCGCCCTACGCTCCTTATCGGGAATCCGGATGTCCGTCGCTAAGCTACAAAGCGGGGAATGGGGAAGCTATACTTCCTCGTCCGAAAGGCCGCCGATTGGCGATTTTCCGCCGGAAGGACGCCCCATGGCCCAACCATCCACCCTGTATCGGTTCCAGCTCGACCTCTCCGACATCGATCGGGGAGTGTACAAGGCCTTCGATTTGCGCCTTGCCATGCATCCTTCCGAATCGCCCGCCTACCTGGTCACGCGTCTCATCGCCTATGTCCTTAATGATCGGGAGTTCCTGGAATTCTCGCCCGGCGGGCTTTCCGATCCCGAAGCGCCCTGCATCCATGCCACCGCGCCTACGGGCGAAATCCGGCTCTGGATCGAGGTGGGCAATGCCTCGGCGCGCAAGCTGCACCGGGCCTCCAAGGCTGCCCGGGAGGTGAAAGTGTACACCTACAAGGATCCGGATCTGCTCCTGAAAGAGATCCGCGACAACAAGGTGTACCAGGCGGAGCGAATCGGAGTGTACTCCCTCGACCCGCGTTTCCTCGAGAAGGCTGCGGGGCGCCTGGAGCGGACCAACAAATGGGGCCTGGTCCACCAGGAAGGCAGCCTCACCCTCAGCATCGGCGACGTGGCGGAGAATACGGAACTGCGCAATCATCCGGTGTGAGGCTCGCAGGCGCCGGTACGGCGGCCAGGGAATCCTTCCGGTGTGAAACCGGGGAGGGAAACCCAAGCGGGGGGAGTGATTGGGTTTCCCTCCGGGATGGGCGGGGGTTCAGGCCCCTCCTTCCCATCCGGCTTCGACGAGCGGCTCCTCGGTCTTCATGAACTTCGGCGAGAGCACGGATAGGATGTTCCCCGCCGGATCCTTGAACCAGGCGATGTCCGGACCCATGCGATGGGAAATGCCCTTGGCGTCGGTTTTGATGCCCGGAAGATCATAGCTCTCGAAGCGGACGCCGTGGCTCGTCAGGTCGTCGACTGTCTTCTCCACGTCCTCGACGGGGAAGTTGAGCACCGTGAAGGTGGCCGGGGCATGGTCCTTCTTGGCATAGAGCAGCACCGGGCTGCGGCCCTCGAGATGCAGCTCCAGGAGATCCTCCATGTGGGGATGTTGCCGGATATCTAGGCCCAGGACCTCGCCGTAGAAGGCCTTGGCTTTGCCGATGTCATCGATGGAATAGCTGCTGAAGGTGTGGGAATGCTTGAGCATGACTTCTTCTCCAATGCCTATATCCTCAAAAAACGTTGATTTCTGACGTTATCCAATCGAATTCTGTAAAGAGAGTTTGACAGATGCGCCGGAAAGCCTTACTTTACCAATAGGTTAATTAACCAAATGGTTCAGCAACTGTTACAACTCGACCCCTTGAGCGTCACGTTCTCGGCGCTGGCGGATCCCACCCGGAGGGCCATCCTGGACAGGCTGGCGACGGGCCCGGCTTCGGTGAAGGAGTTGGCGGAACCCTTCCGCATGAG
>CBILQL010000649.1:0-3184 GCA_966238865.1 uncultured bacterium | reverse complement strand
CGGGACCGACCCCCGCGCCCTGCCCCGCGACGGCGCCGGGGCCCCGGCGGCCGGACCGGTCCGGAGGTCGCCGTGAGCGCGCCAGGCGACGGAACGCCCGTGAACCGCATCGATGCCGCCTTCACCCGCCTCGCGGCGCGCAAGCAGAAGGCGTTCATCCCCTACCTGGCCGCCGGGGTGCCCGGTCGGCAGGAGACCGTGGAGCTGGTGCTCGAGCTGGAGAAGCTGGGCGCCGACATCCTCGAGCTGGGCTATCCCTTCTCGGACCCGATGGCCGACGGCGTGGTGAACCAGGCCGCCGCCAACCGGGCCCTGGAGCTCGGCGTCGACGCCGACGCCTACCTGTCCATGGTGGAGGGCATCCGCGCGAAGTCGCAGATCCCGATCGTCGTCTTCGCCTACGTGAACCCGCTGTTCCGCATCGGCTTCGAGGACTTCGCGCGGCGGGCGAAGGCCGCCGGCGCGGACGGCTTCCTGCTGGTGGACGTGCCGGTCGAGGAGGCGGACGAATACCTGAAGGTGACGCGCGCCCTGGGGCTGTCGTACATCTTCCTGGCGGCCCCCACCACCACGCCCGCGCGCCTCGAGCGCGTGCTCAAGGAAGGCTCGGGCTTCCTGTACTACATCTCCCGCACCGGCATCACCGGGGAGCGCGACGCCTTCCAGGCCGACTTCGAGGAGAAGCTCGCCGCCGTCAAGGCCGCCGCGAAGCTGCCCGTGGTGGTCGGCTTCGGCATCTCCACCCCCGCGCACGTGCGCACGGTATGCGCCCTCGCCGACGGCGCGGTGGTGGGCAGCGCCCTGGTGCGCCGCACCCTGGACAAGAAGCCCTTCCCGGAGCTGCTCGCCGAGTTCAAGGCCTTCGCGGCGCCCCTCATCGCGCCCACGAAGGCGGCGCCGGGCGCCGCCGACGGGGAGGCTCCCGCCCGGTGACCGGGAGGGAAGCGCGCATGGAACTCTCGGACTGGCGGAGCCGCATCGACGCCCTCAACCTGGAGCTGGTGCGGATCCTGAGCGAACGCGCGCGCTGCGCGCTCGCCATCGCGGAGCTGAAGAAGAAGAAGATGCTGCCCGTGCTCGACGCCGCGCGCGAGAAGCAGGTCCTCGAGGCCGTCATCGCCCGCAACCCCGGACCCCTCTCCGACGACGCCATCCGCCGCATCTTCGAGCTCATCATGGCCGAGCACCGCGGCCTGGAGGAGGGCGCATGACGTTCCACGCCGGTTTCCGCCCGCCCGAACGCCTCGTCGTGGTCGGGCTCGGCCTCCTGGGCGCCTCCCTGGCCGAGGCCGCGCGCCGCGCCTGGCCGGGCCTGCGCGTGTCCGGCGTCTCCTCGCCGGAAACCCTCGGCAAGGCCTCCCGTGCCGGCCTCATCGACGACGCCTTCATGTACACCGAGATCGACGCCGCCGTCGAGGACGCCGACTTCGTCTTCCTCTGCACGCCCATCGATCACATCAAGGGGCTCCTCCAGGGCTGGTCGGGCCGGCCCCCGGCCACGCGGCCCGGCTGCATCATCAGCGACGTGGGGTCCACCAAGGCCGAGATCTGCCTCCTGGCCCGCCAGGCCTTCCCCGGCCTGCGCCGGGACCAGGCCGTCTTCATCGGCTCCCATCCCATGGCGGGCAGCGAGAAGACCGGCCTCGAGGCGCGGGATCCCCTCCTGTTCCAGAACGCCTCCTGGATCCTCTGCCCGGAAAGCCACAACTCCGAAGGCCCCGCCCTGGCGCGCCTGCACGCCTTCGTCGAGGCCCTGGGCGGCCGGGTGGCCTACCTGGCCCCGGACGAGCACGACCGGGTGGCCGCCCACGTGAGCCACCTGCCCCAGCTGCTCTCCACCGCCCTGGCCAGCTTCGTGGCCAGCCGGAAGACCGTGGTGGAGAAATGCCTGCAGATGGCCGGCGGCGGCTTCCGGGACATGACCCGCCTGGCCGCATCCTCCTTCGCGGTCTGGGAGCCCATCCTGCGCTCCAACCACGCCGAGGTCAAGGAGGCTCTCAACGCCTTCCGCGAGCACCTGGCGGGCCTGGAAAAAGCCTTGTGGAAAACCTACGGAGCGGAGTTTTTCAAGGAAGGGAACCGCCTGCGGGGCAAGCTCTCCACGTCCAAGAAGGGCTTCAGCGCCCCCTTGACCGAAATCCTGGTGGACCTGGAGGATCGCCCGGGCGCATTGGCCCAGGCCCTCATCCCCCTGGCGGAGCAGGGCATCAACGTGCAGGACGTGGAAATCCTCAAGGTGCGCGAAGGCGAGGCGGGAGTGCTGATGATGGCCTTCCGCCGTCCGGACGAGGCGGAGGCCGCGATGGCGCTGCTCCGCGACTACGGCTATGCGAGCCGTTCACGATGAAGGTGCGATGAAGGTGGAACGATGACAGTTTCCGAGACCCTGACCTCCCGCGCGCTCGAAATCAAGCGCAGCCGGCGCCTCAAGGGGCAGGCCGCCCTGCTCGGCGACGCGCGCCAGGGCTTCCAGGCCCTGATGGCCGCCGCCCTGGCCGAGGGGCCCAGCAAGCTGGAGAACCTCCCGGATACTCCCTGGTTCAAGGAGGCCCTGCAGGCCTTCATCCGCCTGGGCTACGCCCAGCAGGCCCTGGACGGCCATTGGCTGATCCACGGGGGCAGCCGGCCCGCCGAGGGGCCCGAGCCCCTGCGGGTGCGCCACGAGGCCGATCTCCTGGCCCTGGCGGGGTTCCTGTCGGGGCAGGGGGTGCGCCGCACCCTGGAGGTGGACCTGGACGGGGTGAGCGCCGAGGCGCTGGACCTTCTGGGCAAGATCCTCAAGCTGGAGACGCCGGGGGATTTCTCGCCGGCCGCCGACGCGCCCGCTCCCGCGACCCCGGAGCCGGACGCCGGCCCGCAGGCCGAGATCGAGGCCGAGGACGCGCCCGAACCGGAACCCGAACCCGCGCCGGAACCCGAGCCGGATGCCTACGATGCCCTCGCCGCCGAGCTCAACGCCGGCATGGGCGAGGACGCCGCCGGCAGCGGGTACGCCTCGCCTTCCGCCGAGGCCCTCCGGGCCATCACTCCGGAAGGGGAAGCGGCCCCGAAGCCCGCTCGCAAGGCAGGGAAGCCCGCCCGCGGCCAGAAGAACCGGGGGGACGGCGAGGGCGCGCCTGCCGCCGGCGAGCTGGAGAGCGGCGCCCTGCCCGAGGACGAAGGGCGCTACCTGCGCATCATCCCC
>CBILQL010000648.1:0-3188 GCA_966238865.1 uncultured bacterium | reverse complement strand
CCGCAACTTCACCATGACCCGCTATGATCAGGAGGGGCGCGCCGCCGGACCCGCCCAGCCCTGGGAGCTGGGCGTCACCCCCCGGCACCAGCCCCGCTTCTATCCCCAGGCCAGCAAGTTCCTGATCTTCAAGAACGGCCTGCCCTTCCTGCCGGACGCCTCCGAGCTGAACGACGTGCTGCAGGTGATCCGGGGGCGGAACGCCCAGCCCAGGTTCCCGGACGCGGAGAAGGACCTGCCCGTGCCCGCGGGCGCGTACCATCGCCTCCAGGACTACCAGCCCGTCCAATACCAGCTGCCGCTCACCTACGGCGTGGGATTCGAGGGGCTGCCGGCCGGCGCCCCCGTCCGGCGGGTGGCCCAGGCGCGGCAGCTCAAGGCCTACCTGCTCTTCTTCGAGCAGATGCTGGTGGACTATCTGGCGCAATTGGCCAACGTCTCCGAGCTGTTCGCCATCGATCCCGCCGTGGACAGGACCTATTTCACCCGCTTCATCGGCGATTCCCTCATCCGCGGTGCGGAGTCCGAGATCTACCCCGGGTTCGACGCCGCCAGGCTGCAGGCCCTGGCGGAGTCGCCGGCGGAATGGCTGGACCGGCGCAACCGCTTCCTCGATCACCTGCTGGCCCGCTTCGCGGAGTCCTTCTCGGACTACGCCCTGATGCTGCACAGGAGCGCTCCGGACAAGGCCGCCGCCCGCAGGGAGCTCATCGACAGGAAGATCGGTTTCCTCGAGGATCTCCCCGCGATGACCCACGACCGGGCCAAGGCCTTCGACTACAAGTCGCCGGCCGCACCCTGCGTGCCGGGGTCCCCGAACGCCGCCGGGCTGGGCCTCCGCATCAAGCGTCTGCTCGGCCTCGAGCCTCCGGAAGACCGGATCTTCGTGGTCGAGCACATCCTGCTCCGGCCCCGCCGGGACCTGGATCCCCTGCTGCCCATCTGCATCCCGCCGGGCTGCGAGGCCTGCGGGGAGGAGGACCCGTACAGCTTCCGCATCACCTTGGTCCTCTGCGGCGAGGGCGGGCTGGCCAACAGCGAAATCGAATGGCGGCGGTTCGCCGAGAGGGCCGTCCGCACCGAGGTGCCCGCCCACCTGTCGGCCCGGATCTGCTGGGTGTCCAAGGCGCAGCTGGACGCCTTCGAGTCCGTATGGTGCGCCTTCCTGGCGGAGCTGGCCAAGGATCCCCTGGACAAGGCCGCCCTGGCGGCGAGGCTCGAGGACCTCCTCGAGGTGTTCACGGCGCTGAAGAGCGTGTATCCGACCGCCTCCCTCCACGACTGCGCCGAAGGCAACGACGAGAACAGGGTTTTCCTGGATCAGAGTATCATCACATCCCTTCCCGAAGCAGAAGAGTGAGCCCAACATGATGCCTACCAACCTGAAATACCCGGAGTTCGTCCCCGATCAGCTGCTCACCAGCGAGAACCTGAACGACATGTTCCTCTACCTGGACGAGCAGGGGCGCATGACCCGGACCAACCTCCTGGGCATCGGCATCGTCTGCGGGTTCGAGGTGAAGACCGCCGCGGACGGAACCTCGATCACGGTGACCAAGGGGACAGGCATCACCAGCGAGGGACACCTGGTGGCCCAGGAGCAGCGGGTATACACCCAGCGCGTCGACTTCGACCCCGCCAAGGAGCTGTACTACGGCAAGTTCCTGACCGGCGCCAACACCAAGGCCTTCGACCTGTGGGAGCTGAAGCAGAGCGCCGCGGTTCCGAACGCCACCCCCCTCAACCTGAATTTCCTGAACGGCGGCGGGGTGGAGGACAACCGGAAGGTGGTCCTGCTCTTCGTGGAGCTGCTGGAGGAGGCGAACAAGAACTGCAACCCGGAGTCCTGCGACGACAAGGGCCTGACCGTCCGGGTGAACCTGCGCCCCCTGCTGGTGCGCAAGCAGGACGCCGACAGCGCCAACCTGAAGGCCGGCATGGGGGCCATCCTCTACAATAATGACTTCTCCACCCTGCCCGAAATGCGCATGCGGCGCTTCGACGTGCCCTCCACCACGGTGGTCACCTCGGCCGGGCTGCTCACGGCCTACAAGAAGATTCTGACGCCCGGCTTCCTCTCCTCGGTGGAGCATCTGCTGAGCGACGCCTGGGCCCATCACAAGCCCCTGATCGGGAGCGAGTTCCAGGCCGCGAACCCCTTCGCCCAGCTGGCGGAGAAGTTCGCCTTCATCAACGACGGCACCATCGACTCCTCCCGGCTCCGGGGCCTCCAGTACGTGTACGGCCATTTCGCCGACCTCCTCGCCGCCTACGAGGAGTTCCGCCGCACCGGCATGGAGCTCCTGTCCGCCTGCTGCCCGGACGCCTCCCTGTTCCCGCGCCACCTGCTCCTGGACCTGGCCGTCCCGGACACCCAGGTCCTCCATTCCGCCTACCGCCACCATTTCCGTCATTCGCCGCTCTTCCAGAAGCGGGACCTGCACGGCAAGCTGCGCAGCCTGTTCCGCCGGCTGGCCTTGATGGCGGCGAACTTCCAGATCCCGGAGCCCGCCGGCGCCGCGAACAACCCCGACGGGACCATCCGCATCACGCCTTCCCGCCTGGACGCCTCACCTCTGTCCGAGAAGGCCATCCCCTACTATTACCCGGCCAAGGAGCCCGCGGCCAGGCCCCTGTACGCCAGCTGGAGCTACGAGAAGACCCAGGCCACCGACGCCAAGGACAACCTCTCCTACCATGCCGGGGAGTATGCCGACAAGGACTTCGTGTCCAATCCCCTGCGATACGACCTGGAGCCGTACAACTTCCTGCGCGTGGAAGGCCACCTGGGGAAGCCTTTCTCCCACGTGATCCAGAACCTCAAGCGCATCATCCGCGAGCACCGCCTGCCCATCGACGTGATCGGCCTCTCCCTCGGCACGGACGCCTCGGACACGGAGCTGCTCGATCCCGAGGCCGTGCGCGGCATCCAGGTCCAGTACGAGGTCCTCAAGGACGAGGTGCTCTGCTGCCTCAAGCGCCAGGCGGCATACTGGGGCAAGCTCACCATCAAGGAGTCCTTCGACTACGGCCACCTGCACCTCGTGAGCAACCTCTTCACCCTCTTCATCGGCAATTCCCTGCTCACCGGCTTCGGGACCGTCGCGGCCCCGGGAGCCGCCCCGGCCGCCCCCGCGCCTTCGGCGCCCGCCGCCCCGGCGGCCGTCTCCGGCACCGTCGTCACGACC
>CBILQL010000647.1:0-3220 GCA_966238865.1 uncultured bacterium | reverse complement strand
CGACGCCGTCTTCTCGTTGCCGGGGAAGGACGACGTGAACCGGAACAGGCGGCTGGACCGGCTGGTCCACCCGGAGGCCGCGGCCAGGATGCGTGCGGTTGATTCCCTCCGGGACCTCTGGGCGGCGGCGGAAGACGCCTTCCGCGAATCGGCCGTGGAGCTTCCGTCCCTGGTGCCGCGGGCCGACACCTTCTTCCTCGACGGCATGGGCACCCTGTCCATGGTGTTCGGGGGGAAATCCATCGTGCTCTACAAGGGGCAATCCGTCTCCGATACCGGCGCCTGGAACGACATCCTGTTCCGCCGCTTCCGAGTGCTCCGGAACAACAACAACTGGGAGAACTTCTTCGCCTTGAGGAAGCGCGCCCATGAGTACAGCCTGGAGAGGACCCCCCTGCCCGACAAGGCCTATCGCCTGATCCTCGAGAGCTGGATCCGGATGGTGCCGAAGCCGGGCCGGGAAGCCGAGTTCGAGGCGAACCTGCAGGCCGCGACCATGACCTACCTGGCCCGCAACCGCGCCCTGGTGGTCCTGGAACGCGAATCCCAGCGGCAGGGATGGGCCGATTACCCGTACACCGGATTCTCGGAGCCCGGCTCGGACTGGGTGGCCGGGAGGTCCCGCTGGTACCATGTCCTGTATTTCCCCGATTCCGCCAGCCTGGACGTGGTCAGGGAGGCGGAGAAGGGCGGCTCGTTCCAGGTGGCGGGGCTGGAGCGGATCCACCGCGGATACAACCTCCTGAAATGCGACGACCAGTACCAGTGCCGGGTGCTGGGCCCCGACGACTCCGTGTTCATCGACCTGGGGATGAAGGAGGCGTTCTTCGATCCGCCCGCCTCCCCGGTAGACTTGCCGATCGCCGCCGGCGCCTTCGAACCGAAGATGGTCACGGAGCCGCTCCTCGAAAGGCTGGCCGCCGGGTTCCGCTACCGGACCTACGGCCCGGTGACGACCCTGGTGCGCGGAGGCCGCCTCTGGGCGGACATCCCCAGGATGGGCTTCTTCCAGCTGGTGGCGGCCGATTCCCTGGTCTACTATGTCCCCGGCCGCGACCTCCAGCTGGAATTCGTACTGGATCCCGCGGGCGGGCCGTACAAGCTGATGATCTACACGGGCGGGGAGCGCCTCATCGCCACCCGGGAGGATTCCCTGGCCCGCGCGGACGAAGCCCGGGAGCGGGCGGACTCCGTCCTGGGCCTGCCGCGCGTCCGCTTCCCGGATTCCCTGCTGCCGGGCCTGCCGCGCGCCTTCCACTACGGCCCCGACACCCTGCGGGCGGAGTATCCCCCGGGAGGGGACAGCCTGGTCTGGCGCCTCCGGAAGCTGCCGCCCCAGGCCTTCCATCCCCTGGACGGGGAGCGTGCGATCAGCCCCCATACCGGGGATCGCATCGGGTTCCTACGAAACGAAGAAGGTACGGTAACCGGCGTGTCGCTAACGACCGGGGCCGGGGCGTACTTCCTGCCCAGCGCGGAGTACCGCCCCCGCCTGCCCGCGGACCTCTTCCCCGGGGGCCCGGAGGTCGATTCCCTGGTGTCGGCGTCGGAAGGCAGCGGGGCCGATACCTACCGGGGCCTGGCCGGCGGCAAGCGCTACGGATGCCCCGGGGACGGGGCCTTCCTGCGCCCCGGCGACGGGTGGGTGGCCGGCCTCGGCAAGGGCGAAACCGGGGACTCGATCTCCCTGGCGGCGGGCGGCGACGGGCTGCTCCTCCGGCTCGAGGGCTTGTCGGGGAAGCGCGCCGCCATCGAATACCGCGTCTGCCGGGAATCGGCCGGTCCGGCCGTGCGCCCCCTGATGCTCGGCCTGCGCGGCCGCCGGGATGCGTCCGCGGCATGGGAGACCCTGGCCGAGCCCCATTGGGTCCGCCTCTCCTCCGCCGGGGACACCCTGACCTACGGGAGCTTCCCGGTGCCTTCGGACGGGTACGAGGTGGAGCTGTACCGCGCCGCGACCCCGGATCCGGACTTCTATTTCGCCTTCGACGGCTACGGCGTCGCCACGGATTGACGTCCAAAGGCTCCATGGAAGCGGGCATCGAGGAGATTTTCAAGGCCTATTCCGCGATGGTCTACCGGGTCTGCCTGCGCTATGTCCGGGACCGCGAAGAGGCCGAGGATCTCACCCAGGAAGTGTTCCTCAAGGTCGACAGGGGATTGGCCGCCTTCAAGGCGGGCAGCGCCGTGAGCACCTGGGTGTACCGCATCGCCATCAACACCTGCCTGGATCACCTGCGCGTCTCCAAGCGCCGCGCCGAGCTGCTGCAGGAGTGCGCCTTCGACGCGGCGGTGCTGCGGAACCTGTCGACCGGCGGCGATCGGGAGCTGGCCCGCATCGACCTCGATCGGCTCCTCCGCAATGCCAAGCCGGAGGTCCGGGAATACCTCTTCCTCACCCAGTTGGAGGGGTTGAGCTACGAGCAGGCGGCGGAGGTGACGGGGAAATCCGCCGTCGCCATCGCCCAGGCGGTCTCCCGCTTCCGGAAATCCTCGAAGGTCAGGCTCTGGATGCTGGAGAAGCTGGGATTCCGTCAGAAAACCGCGGGAGGATCGTCTAATGGCGATGGACGCTGTCCAGGCCGGCGGGAACGGGCCGCGGAAAACGGTTTCCCTCTGGGACATCGAGCGCCTGCTGCTCGGAGAGCTGCGCGGTGAGGAGGCGGAGGCGGTGCGTCGCGCCGTCGACGCCTCTCCGGAGCTGAGGGGGTACCTGGAGCGCATGGAACATGAGGCGCCGCGCCGCACCCTGGAGGACCTGCGCCGGCTGCATGCGGACAGGCGCGCGGCCGGGGCGGGGGTCGAGGATTCCCGTGCCGGGAAACCGGCCGGCGGGCGCTCCGCATCCCGGAGCCCGGGGACGTTCCCATGGCCAGGGCCGGGCGTCTGGCGCCCGGCCCTGGCCTTCTGCGCCATGCTGCTCGCGGCCGCCGTCGTGTGGCGGTTCCAGGACGGCGGGCCGCGCCCTGGCGACGGCGCCGCCTACCAAAGCAAGGGCGGCAAGGGCAGGGACAGCCTCGAGGTCCGTCTCAGCCTGGGCGGCCGGACAATCCAGCCGGGCGACACCGCGACGGCCCGGAACGGCGATACGCTGGCTTTCCTATACCGCGCGCCCCATCCCGTGGACGTGCGCCTTTTCTACCAGGAGGACGGCGCCGATCCGATGCCCGCCGACGTCGGGACCGCGCTACGGACCTGGCCGGCGGCGACGCGCTGGACG
>CBILQL010000646.1:0-3221 GCA_966238865.1 uncultured bacterium | reverse complement strand
GGGCGCCGTCCAGGGAGCGGATGCGGATGCGAAGGGTGGCGGATTCCGGGGCGGTGCCTGCCAGGAGGTAGCGGCCCGGGGACAGGGGGCGCAGGGAGGCGCCGAAGCCGGCGGCGGATGCGGCGGCGATGTCCGAGGTGCAGTTGAGTCCGGCCTGGACGGGGACGCGTACGCTGGCGCAGGGAGCCTCGCGGATCTCCCAGTCGTAGAAGAAGTAGTAGTAGCCGGACTGGGTGATCGTGTCGGCGGCGGTGGCGTCGCTGCCGGTGATGGTGATCAGGGTGTCCGGGGAGATGTACGGGTAGTCTGCGCCCGAGGTGTTGCGGAAGAGGTTGGCCGAATCGCCCGCGCCGACCACCTTGATGGCGTAGTCGGACCCGGGCTCGAGCGTGAACCCGAGGGCGATGCGGCTTTCGCCCGCGGGCACCTGGACGACCTTGGCCTGGACGCGCTTCTTCTTGCCGTCCAGGATTTCGACGAGGCGCGGGCCGGCGCCGCCGGCGTTTACCTTGACGGAGACCAGGACGGCCGGTCGGTGGACGTCGAAGAAGAGGCGGCGTTCGCCGTTGCTGGTGAACTGGGAGCCGGGCCCGATGGCGGTGGAAAGGGGCCCCACCCTGGTGATGGGCATGTCGGGGTCGCCGTTCTCGACGAAGTAGGTCTTGGCGCGGGTCAGCACCGGGGTGGTGAATTGGGGTCCCGTGGCCAGGGGGCTGCCGCCGGAGGCGGTGTCGTACCAGCGCAGGACGCCGGGGCCCTGGGCGGACAGCAGGAGGGCGGCCGGCGAGCATCCGTCCGCGCCGGTCGCGGTCGGCGCCGGGATGGGCTTCACGCGGATATCGCTCCGGCTGGCCACGTTGGCGCCGAAGGCGTTGGAGGCGGAGAGGGTCACGGTGTATTTTCCCGGCGCCGCGTAGGTATGGGAGGGATTCCTCTGGCTGGAGCTGGTGCCGTCGCCGAACTGCCACAGCCAGGCCGTGGGCTCGCCGGCGGAGAGATCGGTGAAGGATCGGGTCTCGGCGCAGGAACTGGCCCCCGTCACCGCGAAGTCGGCGATGGGAGACACCTGGCAGGCCGACAGGCAGGTGCGGCTCTTCTTGTGGGTCACGATCCTGGACACGGTGGAGGAATCCCACTGGTCGTTGGAACCGGTGATGGAGGGGTTCATGATCCAGGCGGGATTCGAGATGTGCGGGGCGCTGAAATTGTGCCCCAGCTCATGCGCCGCGTCGATGACCAGGCTGCGCGTGGTGGTGGTGAAATAGCGGATGACGTTGGAGCGGTTGTTGTTGCAGATCACCCCGACATAGGCCAGGCCCACCGTCCCCCCGCCCAGGCTGTAATACCAGAGCGATCCCACGTCGAAGGGCTTCTTGAACCCGCTGGCGCCGCGCATCCACGAGGTCATGGACGTCAGGTACTGGTTGATGTCCACCGCGGATCCCCAGGTGGCGTTGTCCACGGTCTCGATGAAGATCTCCGAGATGCGCATGTGGATGTTGATGCGCGCGTCCTGGTACAGGGCGTCCACCATGTTGTAGATATCGTTGATGCGCTTTTCCGCCGCCTGGGCGCTGCCCAGCCCGCGGACCATGGAATACTGCACCGCCACCGCCAGCTCCACCAGGGCGCAGGGTTCGGCAGATGCGCCGGCTTTCCCCAATGCCGATCCCCCCGAGGCCGAAGGCGGCACGGGGATGGCGGTCTCGCCGATAACCGATCCGGGGAAAGGTCCGGGGAATGGGTCCCGCCCCGGGGCGGCGCCGGTTCCCGGGACGCGCGGTTGCAGGCCCGGCAGGGCGGGCGCGATGGGGGCCTTATCGTCGGACCCCGCCAGACCGCAGGTCACGCCGCTTTCGGGGAGGATGTCCCTTTCACGATACACCACGTGGGGGACCACGGTCCCCGTGCCCGGATGGGCGTCCTGGCGCAGGTTCTCCATGGGCTCCACGAAGAACCTGTCCCCTTCCCCGGGGTCCACAAACCCGTTGATCCTGCCGTCCTGGATGGAGACGCGCACCGAGCTGGCGGGCTTCCCGCGCACCCGGCCCCGGAAGCTCTGCTCCGGGGAAGGGGGAACCTCGACCACCCCCTTGGCGGTGAGATGGCGTACCACGTAACCGGGGGATCGGATGCCGGCGGGCTCCAGCTCCAGGTCCCAGGTGCGGACGCCGAGATCGAGCCGGAACGCGCCGCCCCGGAACGATTCCAGTCGCCGGCGCAGGCCGGGCGCATCGACGTCGCCGAGCTCGTAGCGGAGCAGGCCCCGGATGGCGGTTTGGGTTCCCGGGGTTTTCCCGGAAGCCTGGAGCGGAGTTGCGCCCCCCGCGGAGACGGTTCCCGGCAGCGGCGCGAGGTCCGGTAGGACCGTTCCAGCCGTGGCCGTCGACATGGCGATCAGGAATGCGATTGCCCCCATGGGTATGCTGGCTGGTTTCGTCACGTCCACTCCCCCTGCGAACCGATGATGCGTAAATCTATCCACGAAGCCGCCCACGCGCGGGCGGCCATTGCCGGTCGGGCCCGGATCGCGGGAGGATCGGAAGATACTGGGCGTTTGCCGATCCACCGGATGCCGGTCAGGGCGGGTTGGACCATGCGAATGGGCCGTCCTGGAGAAGATCGAGGACTCCCGTCAGGAACGGCGTCCGGGCCGGGACGTGGGGATCCGCTCAACGGCGGTACAGCGTCATGTTGCGCTTGAGGAATTCGACCTGCTGAGCGCTGAGCTGGAGCTGGGAGTAGCCGCAATCGACCGGGTGCATGAGGTTGTCCAGATCGCAGCTCGGCACCGAGCACGAATTGTCGCCGGCGGCGACGCGGAGACAATACCCGCCGGAGCGATCGAGTACAGGCAGTCCGGACCGGTCTCCGGGGGCGCCGGCCTCCCCCGCGGAGGCGGCGATCTTGAACGGCGGGTCGGCCTGATCGATGCGGCAGAAACGGGTGTCGGTGAAGCCGTCCTCGACGTTGGAAAAATCCTCGTCCTGCAGCATGTCATGCCAGGTGGAGACGGTATGGCGCAGGCCGAAGAAATGGCCCAGCTCGTGGACGGCGGTCAGGGCCAATTCGGAGACTGTGGCGCGGTTGGCCAGGATGACGCGGCTTTCGGGATCCTCGGAGAGGTCCTTCAATTCCCGCGGCGCGAACCCCAGCACCAGTCCGTTGGGGCTGGACCCGTCGCTATCCACCGAGATGCTGTCCACCAGGTAGAGGCTGGC
>CBILQL010000645.1:0-3225 GCA_966238865.1 uncultured bacterium | reverse complement strand
GGTACCCATGCGTTCGGCGATGGACATGAAGGCGTGGTTGAACAGCTCCAGCAGGATGGGGTCCTGCGCATACGCGGCGCCGCGGCCGGCCTCCGTCGACTGCGGGGCGCCGATGGGCTCCAGGATCAATTGACCGCTTGCATCCGCGGTGGCCCGGAAATCCTCCTCCAGTACCACGGTGCCCGCCGCATCCAGGATCAAGGCGGGACCCTCGATGACAGCTCCGGCCGGAAGGGACTCGCGGCGGAAGACGGGTGCTTCCACGGCGCCGGATCGCAGCACCAGGCGGGATTGCCGGTAGGGGATGGCTACGGGAATGGCCTGGGGGGCGGCCTGGTTGGCGGCTTCGGGCCCCGCTCCGAACAGGGCATCGTCCCAGTCCTCCTTCCCGATGGCCTCCACGCGGCCCTGCAGGATCTCCACCTGCCGTCCGGGGCGGAGGTAACCGTACAGTTTCCGGTGTTCCTTCTGGAAGGCGGCCAGCCAATCCCCGTCCGCGGGCAGGCCGATGCTCAGGGCCTGCTCGGTGCCGACATAGCGGAGGTCGAGTCGGCGGCGGAAGGCCACGGTGACGCCCGGGCTCGGGGATTCGGGTTCCGACCGCGAAGCCGTTGGAAATCCCTGGGCGGCGAGCTCCTCCCGGCCCCGCGCTTCCAGGCCCCGGAATCTGTCCTCCAGGGAGGCCAGGGCCTCGGGCCCGCAGGGAAGGGCGTTGACCGGGAAGGAGCCGTCCCAGCGGGTGTCGGCCAGGCCCATGCCCAGGGCCGAGAGCACGCCCGACAGGGGGTGGATCAGCACCTTGCGGATGCCCAGGAGGCGCGCAACCGCGCAGGCATGCTGGCCCCCCGCGCCGCCGAAGCAGAGCAGGGCGTGATCTCCGATGTCCTTGCCGCGGGCAAGGGTGATGTCCTTGACGGCCTGGGCCATGCGCCGGTCGACCACCTCCAGGAAGCCCAGCCCCAGGTCCTCGGCGGACATGTCGACGCCTTCGGCGCGGAGGCAGTCCCGCATCGCTTCCAGGGCCCCGGCCACGCCTTCGGCCCGCAGGGGCAGGGGGAAATTGTCCTGCAGCAGCCGGCCCAGGAAGAAATTGATGTCCGTCACGGCCGGTTCGGAAGCCTTGGGGCGGCCCTCCCCATCGACGAGGCCATAGCATATGGGCCCCGGATCGGAGCCGGCGCTTTCCGGCCCCACCACCAGGCGGCCGGCCTGGAGCCGGCACAGGGACCCGCCTCCGGCGGCGATGGTATGGATGTCCAAGGTGGGACTGCGCACCCGCAGGCCGGCCACCTTCCACTCGTACACCTTGTCGAACTCCCCGACGGCCTCCGCCGCGCAGACGTCCGTCGACGTCCCGCCCATATCGAACCCGACGACCCGGGCGATGCCGTTCCGGCCCGCCAGGCGCGAGCAGGCCACCAGGCCCGCAGCGGGGCCCGAGAGGATGGCGTTGTGCCCCCGGAAGCGGTCGGCGGAGGTGAGGCCCCCGCCGCTTTGCATGAAGCGCAGGGAGGAGCCCGGCAGATGGGACTGCAGGGTCTCCACGTAGCGCCGGAGCAACGGGGTGAGACCCGCGTCCACGAGGGTGGTGTCGCCGCGGGCGGTGAACCCGATCTCGGGATTCACCTCGTGGGAGCAGGACACGTGGAGGAAGCCGAGGCGCTTGGCCAGGGCGGCCGCGGCGATCTCGTGCCGGGGATGGGCGTAGCCGTGGAGCAGGTTCACGGCGAGGGCGTCGAAGCCGCGGGCCTTGAGGCGCAGGAGCTCCGCCTCCAGCGCCGCCTCGTCCAGGGGGAGCAGCACCGAACCGTCGGCGGCCAAGCGCTCCCGCGCTTCCACCACGGCCGCGTACAGCGGCGGCGGCTTGCGGATGGCCAGCTCGAACAGTTCCGGCCGCTGCTGCGTCCCGATTTCCAGGGCGTCGGCGAACCCGGCGGTGGTCACCAGGGCATGGGGATGCGCGCGCCGCTCGAGCAGCGCGTTGGTGGCCAAGGTGGTCCCCATGCGGATGTCGCAGGGGGGGATGGGAGCGGGCTCGGGCAGCGCCAGGATTCGCCGGATGCAGATGACCGGGGCCAGGTGGGAGGACAGCACCTTGGCGAGGCGGATTCCGCCGGCCGGGGACACGCCCAGGCAGTCCGTGAAGGTCCCGCCCCGGTCCATCCAGAAGCGCCAGCGGCGCGGGCCGCCGGACGCGTGAAAATCGGCCTCTTCGGCCCCGTTCGCGCCCATTTGCGGAAAAGTAATCGGCTTTCCCGGGCCCGGCGGTTTTTTTATTATTTCCCGAGGTCCGAGCAATCGCATGCAGCCTGCCGAAGCACTCCGCTCTCGCGCCCTCCTCCCGGAGGGACGGGTCTCCCCACCCCCCCAACCCAACGCAGGGGAGTATCCTTCCTGTCACCCCCTTCCCGAGCCTGATTGGGAGGGGCGCATGGCAAGGGTGGCGGGTGCTTCGGTTCCCATCCGCTGAGGTCCCATGAAGAAGTTCCGCATCCTGTCCTGGAACGTGAACGGCTTTCGCGCCGTATACAAGAAGGGTTTCGTCGACTGGCTGCACAAGGAGCAGCCGGACATCCTCTGCCTGCAGGAGACCAAGGCCCAGGAGGTGCAGATCCAGAAGGAGCTGGCCGGCATCCAGGGCTACCATTGGGTGTTCTGCTCCGGGGAACGGAAGGGGTACAGCGGGACGGCGATCTTCTCCAAGGTGAAGCCGACGGCGGTGTCCAAGGCCATGGGGCACGATCCCTTCGACAACGAGGGACGGCTCATCGCCGCCACCTTCCCGGAATTCACCCTGCTCAACGTGTATTTCCCCAACGGGAAGTCCGGGCCCGAGCGCCTCAAGTACAAGATGGACTTCTACGCCCACTTCCTGAAGTACGCCAACGGCCTGCGCAAGGGCGGGCGTAACGTGATTGTCACCGGGGACGTGAACACGGCGCATAAGGAGATAGACCTGGCCCGCCCCAAGGAGAACTCGGGCATCTCGGGCTTCCTTCCCGAGGAGCGGGCCTGGATGGACGAGTTCCTCGCCACCGGCTTCGTCGACACCCTGCGCATGTTCAACCCGAAGCCGGCCCAGTACACCTGGTGGGACATGAAGAGCGGGGCCAGGGCCCGTAACGTGGGCTGGCGCATCGACTACTTCTTCGTCAACGAGGAGATGAAGCCGCGCGTCAAGGACGCCTGGATCATGCCCGACGTGCCGGGCTCGGACCATTGCCC
>CBILQL010000644.1:0-3238 GCA_966238865.1 uncultured bacterium | reverse complement strand
CTTCTACTTCCTGGACAACGTGGTCAACCCCGGCCGCGGCTTGCGCTGGGCCTTCACCTGGGGCAATGGCGGGCGCCTGTTCGAGAACGTCGATCTCGGGGTGCCCACCTCGGGCCGGCACAACTGGCTGGAAGGGGAGAGCGCCGCGTTCCTGCCCCTGAACAAGCGCATCAACCTGGCCTTCCGCCTGGACGGTGGCCGCTTCTTCGGCCAGGGCGGCATCAACTCCGATCGTTTCTTCCTGGGCGGCCCCCGCAGCGTGCGCAGCTTCGGCTGGCGGGATGTCTGCCCCGACAAGGACGAGGCCACGGGGATCTGCCGGCGGGAGGGAATAGAGCCCGCCTATTTCCTCGCCTCCTTCGAGGTGCGCACCAGCCCCTTCTCGCCGGCCTTCATCAACCCCGAGGGCAAGCTGCGCCATCTCCTGGGGGTGCAGGTGGTTCCCTTCGTCGACTATGGGAATGTGTGGGGAGTCGGGAAGCCGCTTGCGCCGGAAGGGGAGGGCCGGGCGTACGGCTTGGGAATCCGCTATTCGCTCCTTTCCGTCTTCAATTTGCGGGTGGATTTCGCCACCGATGGCCCCGAGTTCCATAACTGGCAGTGGGTATTGGACTTGGCTCAGGCCTTCTAAGCCTTTTTCCAGGCGCAGCACGCGATGCTCCCATGGCATTTTCCTCCATTTGCTGTATATTACAGGTGATTTTCCAACGGAGGGTTGCATGGGTTCCGTCTCGAAGTTCCAATTCGCCAAATCATTCGCCAAGACATTCGCGTTCGGCCTCGCCCTAGCCCTGGCCCTGCCGGTCGGCCTGATGGCCGAATGCCCCCAGGACGGTGACAATCCGCCCGCCCGCGGGGGTTCGGGCTCGCTCAGCGTGACCACCACTCCCGAGAAGGCCGTCGTCTACCTGGGCGGCATCAAGTACGGGCCCTCCCCGATCGACAGCGCGGCTCCCTCCGGCCGCCACACCCTCACCATCATGCTCAACGGCGAGGAGCTGGTGAACGAGCGGGTCAACATCTGCGCGGGCGAGAAGACCGTGGTCAACAAGGAGCTGAAGCTCCCCTACGGCAACGTGGCCATCAAGACCAACCCCCTCAACATCAACGCCAAGGTGAGCGTGGACGGCGAGCACGTGGGCTCCACCAAGGGCGGCGTCCTCACCATCAACCGCCTCGAGGCGGGAACGCGCGTGATCAGCATTTCCAACGGGAAGCGCCACAAGGAAGTGTCCGTCAACATCCTGCCCGAAGAGACGGTGGAGTTGAACGTCGATTTCAAGAAGTGAGGCGGGTCCGGGGAGGGCCCGGCCGGTCGGCTGGGCGCCTTCCGCGTCATCCCCGACAGGGAACCGGCGACTGGCAACCGCTGCCAGAGAGCGGTAAAATCTCCGGGAGAATGCCGATACCCACAGAACCGGACACGATTCTTCGCGGGGCTTCCGGGGGCGGGGCCGCCGGGGCTTGTCGCCCGGTTCGGCCAACCGCTATCGTGAATCCGGAGTCTGTAGTACGGGAAAAGGTGGAGGCGACAAGCGGATTCGAACCGCTGAATAAAGCTTTTGCAGAGCTCTCCCTTACCACTTGGGTATGTCGCCGAGTCGGCTTAAGGTAAAAAATTGGCTCGTAATTTCAAATTGCGGGGTATTTTTTTCGGGTCTTTGGTTATTTTTGTGGAAATGGGCAGGAGCCGAGTTGAATCGTAGACATGTGCTGACTTTCTTCGCATGCGCCGGGCTGCTCCTGGCCGAAACTTCGCATGCAGGCAGGTCGGACCTCCCGGACAGCGTCCGGGTCCCCAACCGCATCGCCATCCTCGATCTGGTGGACCTCGCCGACAACCAGGCCAAGCCGGAGGTGGCCGAGTACCTCCGCCGCAGCCTCTCGGCCACGGGGAAATGGGCCGTCCTGTCCCGGGACTCGGTATCGCGCAGGCTGGCCGAGTTCGGCATGAACCCCAACCAGGCCTGCAACAATCCCCAGTGCAGCTTCGACATCGGCAACGTGGTCCAGGCCGATTACGTGCTCTACGGGACGTCTTCGCCCATGGCCTCCGTGCAGGCGGTGACCCTCAAGCTGCTGGACATCCCCAGCGCCAGGATCGTGTGGACCCGCGTGGTGGACGCCGGCGGCGCCACCGACGCGGAGCGGGCCCGCGGATTGGAGCGCGCCTTCGCTTCCGTGGCCGGCGAGGTCTCCGGGCGCCGCCCGGCGCAGGATGCCGGGCGCCGCCCGGCGCAGGATGCCGGGCGGCACGGGCGTTCCCTGGCCGTGGTCGATCTCAGCGAGAACTCCCTGCAGTCCCGCGTCTTCTTCGAGCGGGTCCATACCCGCATCCACGGCAGCCCGGCCTACGATCTCATGAGCCCCACCGAGCTGGCCGAGCTCCTCTCCGCCCTGGAAATCAACAAGTATTCCATCGTCCCGAGCCTCGACAACATGATAGGGCTGGGCCAGAAGCTGGGCGTCTCCAACCTGCTCTATTCCCGCCTCTACCGCGACGGGCGCAGCTACATCTACCGTCTGGCCATGTACGACGTGAGCGGCAAGGCGCTGGTGCTCGAGCTGCCGCCGCAGCCTTCCGAGGACCTCATCAAACTGCTGGACTACGAAAAGGTTTTTTTCAATACTCTCTTCAGCAAGGAGGCGGACCGGCCGCAAGAGGCGGCGGTGCGCGACGGCGGCGCCGGCAAATCCAACAAGGCGCTTTGGATCTCCCTGGGAGTGCTCGGCGTGGGCGGGGGGATGGCGGCCTACTGGGTCGACAATCTGCGGAAAAAAGGCGGCGACGGCGATGGCGGCGGAGAGGTTACTCAGATGCCTCCCGATCCTCCGCCGGATGAGAAATAATCGGCTTACAGGCCGGATCGATTTCAATATATTTAGGGATCCTATATGAGCGATACGAACTTCAGTTACATGGAAGTTTCCGCCAAGCGCAAGAAGCGGAACCAGTTCATCTCGGTCCTCATCATCGTGGCCATCGTGCTGCTCGGCGTGATCGCCTGGGGATGGATCGAGCTGCAGAAGAGCCGCAACGCGGAGCGCATCAAGCATGCGTTGAACAGCCAGGTGGAGCCCGGCTTCCGGGAGCCCGATGCCGCCCTCGAGCCCCCGCCGGCGGAAACCGGCAGCGTGGTGGTCGAGGACGCCCCGGCCGTCCAGGGGGGGGGGGGGCCGGGGCGGCGCCCCGCCCCGGCCGACCCCGCCCCCCCGCCACCGCCCCCCCACGCCCCAC
>CBILQL010000643.1:0-3254 GCA_966238865.1 uncultured bacterium | reverse complement strand
TGGGCCATCTGTTCCCGCTGATCCAGGCGCTTCCTCTGCTTCTGGATGCGGCTGAAGCAATCATGCTTGGTGATGGCGCCGATCCATGTCATGGGATCGCATTTCCATTCGAAGTCCCCCCAGGCCCCGAAAACCTTCAGGAAAACATCGTGGGTGGCATCCTTGGCTTCCTCCCGGTCCTTCAGGAAGTACAGGCATATCGCGAACACCTTCCGGTGATAGCGACGGTACAGTTCCAGTTGCCAATCGACGCGGCCTTCCAGTTCCTCTCTCTGCGTCATATCAACCTCCCCATCCTGGACCGCACCCGGACCGGCTCTGCTTAGACGGGAGCCGGGCGGAAACTGTAACCCCGGCCTCATCGTCCCGAAAGGCTCAAACGCCGACCGGCCACGTGCCTGTCAGCCGGAAACTTGAAAGGAGGCTGGAAAGGAGGCTGCGTTCCGCGCCTGACTTGGCCTGATTGTGCCGTACGAGCAGGTCGAAGTATCCGGTTTCCCTCTCCGACATGCCCAGGGCGGACGCGAAGCGCATGCGCAGCGTGGGACCCAGGTCCCGGTCCCCGCCCACCACCGAATACAGGATGCCGGTGGAGCCGAAGTGTTTCTGGGAAAAGGCCCTACGGGAAAAGCGGGGGTTGAGCTTCCGCCTCCATTCCAGGAAATCGCCGAGATAAGACCGGTATTCCAGATACTGGAACAGGTCCGGCCTGCCTGCCTGGGTCTTGGGTTTTTGATCGATCAAGATTTCTCCCGTTCGTGGAAAACTGCGCGATTAGACTCCCTTTCCGTGTTCCATGTGATCCTTCCAAGATAAAAAGTGCTTCCCCGGCGACTGTTCCCGGATCCGAGGCCCCCGGGTGCTTATATTCCCGATCGCCCGGGGAGATGCAGGTCACGGTCACCCTGAAGAAGGTTTCGGCGGGGACGGAATTGAACATCGTGCAGGAGGGGGTGCCCGACGTGATTCCCGCCCAGGCCTGCTATCTCGGTTGGCAGGAGTCGCTCGTGCAATTGGCCATGCTCGTCGAGCCTGAAATCCCGGACTAGGCAAAAAAAAGGCCGCCCCGAAGGGCGGCCGGCATGTCCGGGTCGGGCGGGTCGGCTATTCCACCGTCCAGGTGCTGCCGGAGTTGAACAGCTTCTCCAGGTTGGGCGGGCTCTTCTCCTTCGCGGAGTCGATTTGCGTCCGCACGGCCCGGAAGTAATCGGGGCGTTCCACGTTGCGGAACACGCCCACCGGCACCGGGAATTCCGGGTGGGAGAGCCGGGACAGGTGGAAGGCCAGGGCGCCGGAGGCGTCCTTCTCGTCGTGGACCAGCACCTCGCCGTCGGCGGGGTTGGCCTTGGCCAGCATGCGCAGGCGGTCCAGCACCAGGCCCTTCTCCATCTCCTTGCCGTAGCGCATGGGCGCGCCGTGCTTGAGGTACAGGAGGGTGTCCGCCTTGGAGGCGCGGCCGTAATAGGGCTCGTGCACCTTGTCCGCGAAGATGACGCAGTTCTGCATCACCTCCACCACGGCGGCGCCCTTGTAGGCGGCCGCGGCCGCGAACACCTCGGTCATGTGCTTCACGTCGTTGTCCGAGGTGCGGGCCACGAAGCCGGCCTCGGCGCCGACGGCGATCGAGATGGGGGAGAGGGGCATGTCCACCGAGCCGAAGGGGGTGGACGGGCTCACCGTGCCCACGCCGGAGGTGGGGGAGTACTGCCCCTTGGTGAGGCCGTAGATGCGGTTGTTGAACAGGATGATCTTGAGGTCCATATTGCGGCGGATGGCGTGGATGAAATGGTTGCCGCCGATGGACAGCGCGTCGCCGTCGCCGGTGATGACCCAGACCTGGAGGTCGGGGTTGGTCAGCTTGGCGCCGGTGGCCACGGCCGGGGCGCGGCCGTGGATGGTGTGGAACCCGTAGGTGTTCATGTAATACGGGAAGCGGCTGGAGCAGCCGATGCCGGACACGAACAGGAAGTTCTCCTTGGGAATGCCCAGGGTGGGGAGCACGCCCTGCATCGTGGTCAGGATGGAATAGTCGCCGCAGCCCGGGCACCAGCGGATGGCCGTGGGGGAGGCGAAGTCCTTGCGGGTGAGGCCCTCGGGGGCTGCCGGGGCGGCCGGCGCGGGGATGGCGGTGGTCATTTCTGGGTCTCCAAAATCCGATGGAATTCCGACACGAGGAAGGACACTTTGAAGGGCTTGCCGCGCACCTGGCTGATGCCCTGCACCGGCACGCCGTAGGTGCCCGAGAGCAGCAGGCGGAGCTGCCCCATGTTGAGCTCGGGGACGATGATACGGTCGAAGCCGTCGAGGATCTCCCCCAGGTTGCGGGGGAAGGGGTTCAGGTGCGTCAGGTGCACGTGGGCGATGCGCAGGCCGGACTTGCCGGCCTCCTCCACCGCCGTGGACACGGCGCCGTAGGTGCCGCCCCAGCTCACCACCAGGGCTTCCCCGTCCGCGGCGCCCTGCACCTGCGCCGGGGGGATGTCGCCCGCGATGCCGGCGATCTTGGCATGCCGCTGGTTGGTCATGGCCTGGTGGCTCTCGGGGTCGTAGGACACCGCGCCGGTGTTCGGCGCCTTCTCCAGGCCGCCGATGCGGTGCTCGAGCCCCTTGGTGCCGGGCAGGGCCCATTTGCGGGCGAGCGTCATCGGATCGCGCTCGTAGGGGCGGAACGCCTCGCCGGTCTTGGCCAGGTTGACCTCGAGGGTCGGGATGGCGGCCGGATCGGGCACCAGCCAGGGCTCGGAGCCGTTGGCGATGTAGCCGTCGGTGAGCAGGATCACCGGGGTCATGTACTTGAGGGCGATGCGGGCCGCCTCCACGGCCGCATCGAAGCAGTCGCTGGGCGAGCGGGCCGCGAGCACGGGCACGGGGCTGTCGCCGCTGCGGCCGAACATGGCCATGAGGAGGTCGCTCTGCTCGGTCTTGGTGGGCAGGCCCGTGGAGGGGCCGCCGCGCTGCACGTCGACGATGACGAGGGGCAGCTCGGTCATCACGCCCAGGCCCATGGCCTCCAGCTTGAGGCAGATGCCGGGGCCGGAGGTGGCCGTGACGCCGAGGGCGCCGGCGTAGGCGGAGCCGAGGGCGGAGGCGATGGCGGCGATCTCGTCCTCGGCCTGGAAGGTCGTCACGCCGTAGTTCTTGTGGCGCGAGAGGCCGTGCAGGATGTCCGAGGCGGGGGTGATGGGATAGGAGCCGTAGAAGATGGGGCGGCCGCTCTTCTGGGAGGCGGTCAGCAGGCCGAACACGGTGGCCTC
>CBILQL010000642.1:0-3257 GCA_966238865.1 uncultured bacterium | reverse complement strand
GCAAGCGCCAAGGCGAGCTGATGGCCGCCTTCGTCGACGAGCAGTCCGAACGCCCGAGCCAGGCGGCCGCGCCCGTTCATCCCGCCAAGCTCCTGTTCCGCCGCCTGCTGGAGGGGTTGGACGAAGGGAATCGCCAGGTGGTCATGCTCCGCTTCGAGGTCGGCCTCACCCACGAGGAGATCGCCGAGATCTGCGGCGTATCCAGGGTGGCCATCACCAAGCGCCTGGCCAAGTTCCAGGCGCGCGTGCAATCCCTCCGGTCCCAGCTCGGCATGTACATGGAAAGCGCCGGCAGCATGGCCGAAAGCACCGGCTCCCGGCACGCGGCCGCGTTCGGCGACGAGTGAGAGGCGGGCCGGGTGCCGCCGGAGGCATCGCCCGCCTCCGCCGCCGCCCGGTCCCAAGGACATGGCCCCCCGCTCCCGCGCACTGAGAGGGTGCGAGGGGAATTACCCGCGCAAGGGGGGCCATGTCTCTTCGTCAGGCGATCCCGAATTCCTTGATCTTGTAGAGCAGCGACCGCCGGCTGATGCCCAGGGACTCGGCGGTCTGGGTCTTGTTCCAGCGGTTGGATTCCAGGGCCTTGAGGATGGCCTCCCGTTCGGCGGCCTGGCGCTTTTCCTTGAGTGCTTCCCTGCCCGCCGCCTCGCCGGCGGCCACGGAGGACGGCGCACCCTGCCCCGCCGCCGCGATTCCGCCGTCCCTGGCAACCATCCCCTCCCCCGGCTCGGGATGAGCCGTCTCGAAGGCGAAGGTCAGGGCTTGCCCGGAGGCCAGCACCACCGCGCGCTCGACCGCATTGGCCAGCTCCCGCACGTTGCCGGGCCAGCGATGGGCGAGGAGCTCGCGCTCGTTCTCGGGGGTCAGGGAGAAGCAGCATCCGTAGCGGCCGTTGAAGTATTCCAGGAAGTTGCGGGCCAGGAGGAGCACGTCCTCCTCCCGCTCGCGCAGGGGCGGCAGGTCCACGGGGATGATGTTGAGGCGGTAATAGAGATCCTCGCGGAAGCGCCCCGCCTTGATCTCGTCCCGCAGGTTGCGGTTGGTGGCCGCGATGAGGCGGAAATCCACCTTGCGTACTCCCGACCCGCCCACGGGCTCAACGGTGCGCTCCTGGATGACCCGCAGCAGCTTGACCTGCATGAGCAGGGGCATCTCGCCTATCTCGTCGAGGAAGATGGTGCCGCCGTCCGCCAGGGTGAACTTGCCGGGCTTGGAGGCGATGGCGCCGGTGAAGGCGCCCTTCTCGTGGCCGAACAGCTCGCTTTCCAGGAGGTTCTCGGGGATGGCGCCGCAGTTCACGGCGATGAAGGGCTTGTCGCAGCGCCGGGACAGGGAGTGGATGGCGCGGGCCAGCACCTCCTTGCCGGTGCCGCTCTCGCCGCACAGCAGCACCGTGGTGTCGGCGACGGCGGCCTTGCGGGCCTTCTCCAGGCAGGCGGCGAACACCTGGCTCCGCCCCACCACGCCGTCCAGGGCGGCCTTGGCGGGCCCCCCGGCTTCCAGGGCCTGTCCGCCCACGGCGGCGCGCTCCCGGAGCAGGCGGCGGGCGAGGTTGAGGATCTCCTCGTTCTCGAAGGGCTTGCTGAGGAAGTCCGAGGCGCCGAAGCGCAGGGCCTGCACGGCCGTGTCCAGGGTGCCGTGGGCGGTGATCATCAGGAACTTGACGGAGGGCTGCTCGGCCTTCACCTTGCGCAGGAATTCCAGGCCGTTCATGCCCGGCATCTGCACGTCGCAGACCACGATGTCGATGTTCTCGTCCCGCACCACGTCGAGGGCCTCCTCGGCGGACCCGGCTGTGTGCACGGCCCTGGCCAGGGGGGCCAGGGTCGCGGCCAGGATCTCCCGGATGTGCTCCTCGTCGTCGACGACGAGGAAACGTCCCTTGGGCGTATCTTGCGCGTTCACTCGGATGCGGCTCCGGCCAGGCCGGGTTTCAGCACCACCACGAAGCGGGCCCCCGGTTCCTTCGGCTCAAAATATAAGTCCCCGCCCATTTCCCGGGCAATCTTGCGGGAGATGGCGAGCCCCAGGCCGGTGCCTTTTGTGGAAGTTGTGAAGAATGGGTCGAAGATCCGCTCCCGGTTGGCCTCCGGGATGCCCTCCCCGTCGTCCTCGACGGAGATTTCCACCGCCCCGTCCCGGCCCCGCACCTTGACGTCCACGGGAAGGCCGGGCCGCTGGTAGCGCCGGGCGTTCTGGTAGAGGTTGAGCAGCACCTGCCGCAGCCCCTCGGGATCGGCGTGGGCATGCATCCCCCGGCTGTCGGCGAAGCGCACCGCGCCCTCGCCGCCCAGGGAGGCCTGCTCCCGGCAGAAACCCCGCACCGCTTCGGCGGCGTCGAAATGGGCCATGCGGGTGAGGAAGGGCCGGGAGTACTGGAGGAATTGCTGCACCACGCCGTTGAGGCGCACCGAGTCCTTGAGGATCATGTCGATGAAGCGCCCGTTGCCCTTGGCCTCCTCCTTGAGCAGCTGGGCAGCCCCGTAGATGCCCTCCAGGGGGTTCTTGATCTCGTGGGCGACGCTGGCGGCCATGGCGGCCCGCTCCTTGGCCTTCACCGCCGCCTCGCCCTCGCGGATGCGCAGATCCACCAGGCGCTTCACGTTGTACACCAGGAAATAGGTGAGGAAGGTGAAGACCAGGAGGTACACCCCCGTGAACAGGATGTAGGCCTGGTTGAGGTAGGGCCCCGTGGCGTGCTGCACGCCGTCGCCCATGAGCGGATCGTGGTACACGCGGAAGTACGCGTACAGCCCGAGGTAGAAGACGGTGGCCATGATGCCGCCGTACAGGGCCAGGTACAGGCGGTAGCGCATGGCCGCGAGGCCCAGGCAGCAGAAGTAGTTGAGGTAGCTCGGGACCTTGAGGGCGTAATCCGGCCCGGCGGTGTAGGAATAGAAATACAGCATCGCCGTGATGATGACCATGTCCACGGTGGTGGACACGTACTTGAACTTGCTGTGGTACGGGAACTTGAGCAGGTAGGCCTGGTAGCCCATGCTCCAGAGCAGCCAGATGCCGCCCACGCCGAGGTTGGCGAAGTTGGACCAGAAGGGGTTCCCCGGGGCATGGGAGCCCGTGCACAGCATCCACACCGTCACGTAGCCGACGCGGATGAGGTTGGAGGATCGCTCCGCCTTGGCCTCGATCTGGGCCCAGATGTTGCGGCGGCGCTCCAGGGTATGGGTGCGGGTGAGGAAATTGACGGCGCGGAGGAGGTGGTGACGGTGGCCGAGCGCGTGAGCGCCGCGCTCGCG
>CBILQL010000641.1:0-3258 GCA_966238865.1 uncultured bacterium | reverse complement strand
TTGCAGGGAAGATAGCATGACCGACCTGCAGCGCCGCACCATCGCCACTATCCAAGCGTGGGTCCTGGAGGAGAAATGGAGCCAGGACCAGCTCAACCGCATCATTCGTTTCCTGAACGCCATGCAGTGGTCAGAGGAGACGGAAAAAATCGCCCGCGCCTTCGACGGCTTGGTGAAGGAAATCATCCACCGGGATTCGCATCTGTATAGGCAGCAGGACGAAGCGCCGCTGTTCTACCTGGCGCTTCGGCCGCCAGAAGCTCGCGTGGTCGAGAGGGCTATTCACGACCAAAACGATGGGAGGGTGTTCTGATGGAAAAGTCAGTTGCCCTGCAGCTGATGCAGGCCCTCACCGAAGAGGAACCGCTCGGAGTGGCCGGCGAAGAAGCCATCACGCGGACCCTCAACCTGCATTTCATTCGGGCGTGCCTGGTCGCGCGGCCAGAGCTCCCGCACCCCTCCCAAGTCGCTGCGTGGGCAAAAAATCCCCGTCTGGACACCATCGAAGCGCGCAACGCATGGGCGCTTTTCTTCTCCCAGCTGGGAGACGCCCTATACACCCACATCAAGAACGAGGTGATAAAATGAAGAATTCAAAACGACAAGCCGGCGAAGCGAGCTGGTTGGGAATCATACTGGGCCTCGCTTCTATCGCGATGATGGGATTGGTTTCACTGGCATTCAACTCCTGCCAGTGCAGCGTAAAAGCCCGAGCGATGGAATTCAAAAGCAGCTACGGGCCAATCCAAGGTTGCATTGTCGAGACGAAGGACGGCGCCAAGGTCCAGCTCGAAAAATACCGGTACATGGGGGATTGATGCTGCACCTGAAACGCCCCCTTGCCTCTTTCGACATCGAAGGCACCGGCCTGGACCTGGAGCAAGACCGCATGGTCGAGCTTTCCATCCAGCGGATTCCCGCGGACCCCGCGCAGAAGGTGGAGTGGTTCATCCAGCGGTTCAACCCCGGCCGGCCCATGTCCAAGGAAGCCGCGAAGGTGACCGGCATTCAAGACGCTGACCTCGCGGGATGCCCCCCGTTCGCCGACGTCGCCGCCTACGTGCTGGAGTTCCTGGATGGCTGCGACCTGCTGGGCTACAACCTCTTCCAGTACGATATCCCGATTCTGCAAAAGGAATTCCAGCGCTGCGGCCTGACTCTTTCCCTGGACGGCCGGGCCATGGTGGACGCGGGGAACATCTTCAAGAAGAAGGAAGAGAGAACCCTTGCCGCGGCTCTAAAATTCTACTGCGGCCGGGAGCACGACAGCGCCCACACGGCCGCCGGCGACGTGCAGGCGACCACCGACGTTTTCTTCCAGCAGCTGGAGCGCTACCAGGACCTGGCGGGGATGACCCTGGAAGAGGTCGGCATGTTCTCCCGCTTCGGGGTCGACTTGGCGGGGAAGTTCGGGAAGGATGACGACGGCGACTACGTCTACAACTTCAAGAATCGCGGACAGAAGGTGAAGGAAGATACCGGCCTGGCGCGCTGGATGCTGAGCAAGGATTTCACGCCGGATACGAAGGCATGGGCGCGCCGTATCCTTCAGGAAATCCGGGAGGAAGAAGATCGCGCGATGGAATGCCAAGGGGCGGACGCGGCGCCATTTGGGCTTCCGTACTAAAAAAATTTGTCCAGGCATCACACACAAATTTGCCGAATTCCGAAACCATTCACAGTTAACCAAGGAGTTACAGTGGCCAAGTATATCGAGCAGTCCCTTCCCTGCAAACTGACCGAAGCGGAGGTGCAGGGGAAAATCAGGAAGCTCCTCACCTACAAAAAGGAGCTCCGGTCCATCCTGGCCGAAGAAGCCGCCTTCAAGCTGAGAATCAAGTTGCGGAAGGAAGAGGTCGAGCCCACCATCGATTCCCTGGAAAAGGAAATCGCCGAGGAGACCGAGTCGCGGTGGGTGAAATTCGAATACGTCTACGACACGGAGGCGATGACCGTCGCCACCGTCCGCCTGGACACCTACGAGCAGGTCGGAAAGCCCCGGGCCATGACCCAGGAGGAAATCGACCGGTACGTGAAAATTGACCTCGTGAGCGAGGCCGAGAAGGCGGACAAAGCCAAGGCCGGTGCGCCCGCCCCCGCCGGCGCCGGCTCCGACCCCCAGACCCGCGACGAGGACGAAGGCACCCTGGCGCCCCTGGAAGGCTCCGGCGACCCCGAGGCCCTGGTCCTGGCCGACGACGCTCCGGACGGCGGCAAGGCACCCGAGGAAGGCCAGGAAGGCCCCGCAGAGGGGCAGGATGGCCCGACGCCTTCGCTGGAGGCCGAAAGCCCCCTGGAGACCGCCCAGGACGGCCAGGAAGACGCGGGAGCCCCTGCCGCCGAGGTCGACGACTGGGAGAACATCGAGCCGGCGCGGTCCGCTGTCGACCAGGAGGAAAAGGCTCAGGGCTAAGCCCCGGAATCGCATCCCCATGGCCTGGATTGAATCTCATACCTCCCTCGAAAAGCACAGCAAGGTCATCCGCCTGCGGGTCGCCATGCGCTGGAGCAAAAACGAAACCATCGGGTTCTTGCATCGCTTCTGGTGGACGGTCCTGGAAACTTCGCACTCTGGCGACGTCACAGCGCTCTCCTCGCCGGAGGTCATGGCCGAGACGCTCGATATGTCCCCGGAGATTGCCGGGAAGGTTTTCGACTCCATGCTTGAACTGGGGTGGATTGAACACCGCGGGGATCGATACCTGGTGCACGACTGGTTGGACTATGCCGGAAGGTACTTGGCCGAGTCGAAGTACAAGCGCTCCCCGGGGAAAATGGGCGAAATCAGGAAGATTTACAATGTCCAAGGACAGTCCAAGGACCGTCCCGGGACTGTCCGCGGATTGTCCACGATACCAACCAACCAACCAACCAACCAACCAACCCAGAAGAAGGGGCTTCGCCCGCCCCCCTACCTGACCTGCCGGCCTTGGTCATTGCCTACCTGAACGAGAAGACCGGGAAGCGATTCCGCGCGGAGACCGAGGCCAACCGCAAGCCCATCCTCGCCCGGGCCACCTCTGGCTTCACCCTGGACGATTTCCGCAAGGTCATCGACAACAAGGTCGCCGACTGGCTCGATGACCCCAAGATGAACGAATACCTGTGCCCTGAGACCCTGTTCCGCCCGGGCAAGTTCGAGAAATACCTGAACCAATCGGGAGCCGCAAATGGAATCTATCCAAAGCCTCCTTTCGGAGGCCCTGAAACCGCCCAGCAACGAAAGGACCGCCGACTCCGCGAGGTCATCCAGCAGGC
>CBILQL010000640.1:0-3259 GCA_966238865.1 uncultured bacterium | reverse complement strand
CCAACGTCCGCGCGGAGGTGATGGCGGAGATCCGCAAGGAGCCGGGCTCCGAATCCTTCCTGGCCCTGCCCCCCGGCAAATACCGGGTCTTCCAGCGCATCGGGCGGAAGACCCGGCAGGGAAGGATTACCATCGCAGGCGCCGAGACGCGGGAGGTCCGCGACCGCGATCTATCCGCGGGATTCCTCCAGGGCGGAACCGCCAAGGGACGCGGCTCGGAGGAGGACGTGGAGCTTCCCTGGAAGGTCGAGGACTGGTCCAGCCAGGCTCCGTTGGAGCTGGGAATCGGCCAGGTCTACACCAATTCCTATGACTCCTGGATGGTCCGCGCCGGCTACAAATTCTATCCCCGCCTCGCTGGCTCGGTGAGCTATATCATCCACAAGGAATATTCCCGCTACTCCCTATTCAGCCCCGACTTCTTCAATCACGACATCCGGTTGGGCCTCCAGTTCTCGAAACTCCTTTCGCCGAACCTCGAGTTCCTGGCCACTCCCTTCTACCGGATGAACATCCATTCCAATTCGCCCTACCCAGAATTGATTTGCGAGGACGGCTACACCCGCTGTTCCGAACGCCCAACCCGCTCGGGGACTGAATTCGATCCCGCCGCGGGACTCGGAGCCCACGGTGCCGTCCGGCTTTGGTTGATGAGCAGGCTGTCCGTGCAAATCCAATACGGTCTCGAATACGATCTCAACGAATTGGATTTCGACAAGGACGCGCTCACCGTCCTCCCGAGCTTCCACTTCTGACCGCCCAAAGCCCAGTTGTTCGCAGCCACTCCGTAGGGACCGGCAGTGCGTAAGGGACTTTGGTTTTTGGTCGGGGAAGAGGAGAAATACCGACGCTCGGCTTGGGCCCGCCGGGCATCAATATTTAAACTCAGTCGCCTTGATATTGAACCTTTGCAGCGCATACCGCAGCTGCCGCAGGGAAACCCCCAGCATCCGCGCCGCATGGGTCTGGATCCCGCCCGCGTTGTGCATGGCCTCGCGGATGTCCTTCTCGCGCAGGGGCACGCGCTCGTAGAGCTGGCGCTCCCGGGCGTTGCGGTTGACCGGCGAGAAGGTGACCACGCCGTTGGTCGGCACCGGGGCCGGTGGCGGCTCCGGGGTTTCCACCATGGAGTTGAGGATGGGGATGTCCTTGGCGGTCAGGGCCTCGCCGCCTGCCAGGACCACGGTGCGCTCGATGGTGTTCTCCAGCTCCCGCACGTTGCCGGGCCAGGTGTAGCTTTCCAGGAACTCCATCACTTCCCGGGAGATGGAGATGCGCTTGTTGTACTTGGTGGTGAACTTCTTGAGGAAGTAGGACGCCAGGGGCATGATGTCCTCCCGGCGGGTGCGCAGGGGGGGCACGTTGATGGGCACCACCATGAGGCGGTAGTAGAGATCCTCGCGGAAGCCCTTGTCGCGGACCAGCTGTTCCAGGTTGGCGTTGGTGGCGCAGATGAGTCGCACGTCCGCGGTCATGGTCTTGGAGGAGCCCACGCGCTCGAAGGTCCCGTCCTGGATCACGCGCAGCAGCTTGGCCTGGGTCTCCACCGGCACCTCGCCGATCTCGTCCAGGAAGATGGTGCCGCCGTCGGCGCTCTCGAAGCGGCCGATGCGCTGGTTGAAGGCGCCGGTGAAGGATCCCTTCTCGTGGCCGAAAAGCTCGCTCTCGATGAGGTTGCTGGGCAGGGCCGCGCAGTTGACGATGACGAAGGGGCCCTTCTGCCGCTGGCTGGTGTAGTGGATGGATCGGGCCAGCAGGGTCTTGCCGGTGCCGCTCTCGCCGCGAAGGAGCACGGAGGCGTCGGTGCCGGCCACCCGCTTGACCATGGCCAGGGTCTTGGCCATGGTGGAGGAGTTGCTGATGAGGTTCTCGGGGTTGAAGCGGTCCTCGAGCTCGGCGTGCAGCTCCTTGTTCTCCTGCACCAGGCGCGAATTCTCCTCCCGGACCATGTCGGCGATGCGCAGGGTCTGGGAGAGGAGGGAACCCACGATTTTCATGACGCGGATGTCCTCGTCCACCATGGTGGCGCTGCGGGAGGTGCGATGGGCGGTGAGCACGCCGATGGGCCGGCTGTCGAGCACCACCGGGACGGCGATGAAGCCGATGCGGTACAGGTTGAACTCCTCGGCGCCCTCCTTGGGGGTGGGGATGCCGGCCACCTCCTCCCCGTCGGGAAGGGTCATGGGGATGCAATTGCTGAACACCTTGCCCACGAAATCACCGGAGATGTTATAGACCGAGCTGCGGATCTCCTCCGGACTGAACCCGATACTGGCCTTGATGACCAGGAATTTCCGGTCCGTGGTGGGCATGAGCAAGGTGCCCCGCTCCAGGTCCAGGGTTTCGGACAAGGTTCGCAGGCATTGGTAAGCCACCTCCCGGTAATCCAGGGAGGAGCTGAACAGCTTGCTGATCTCGGTGAGGGCCGTCAGGGTCCTTGCCTGGTGGACCATGAAATCTTTCATTTTCACTGCCTCAACTTTGACCATAGTTGACAATATCCACCGAAACCAGTCATATTGTCAACTATTGTAATACACTTCATTGTCTTTTCAGTCCGTTTATTACAAAAGCAAATTGCGAACCAGTTTGAGAAAAGCTGACCCTTCATAAGCTTGGAATTTCCGGAGGCTTAAAAAAAGAAGGTTATTGCCAATTCCTGAGTATTTTTTCAAAATCACCTTGGAAACCCCATGAAGCTAACCGTCGAATCCATCGAAAAAAACCGCCTGGACGGCATCCATGCCCTGGCCCTTCTGTCGGACCAGGACAAAACCATCGGATCTCTGCCCAAGGACCGCAGCGCTGCCCTCCCCCAGATCCAGGAAGTGCAGAAGCGTCAGACCGACAAGGTTTTGAACGATTCGGTGGAATTGCTGACCGTTTCGAACCTGCTGCTCCTGATTGGACAAATTCCCCAGAAAAAGGGGTTGGGACGGGATGAACGCCTGCGCCTGGCCGCTGCCCGGCTATCCGATGTGCTCAAGAGCCGCTCCCTGACCCGACTGGCGGTGCCAATCGACCTGGGCGGGCCCAAGGACTTCAAAGCCCTGTGCGAAGGCTTCCTGCTGGCCGCCTACGAATTCCGCAAGTACAAATCGGAAAAGAAAAACGGCAAGAACAGCCACGACGTCGAAATCACCCTGCTCTGCGCCTCGTCCCAAGTCAAAAGCTTCTCGACCATCCTCGACGAAACCGTCGTCATCTGCCGCCAGGTCAATGCCTGGGCGGAGCAGGGCGTCAAGCTCGACGGCAAGCT
>CBILQL010000639.1:0-3264 GCA_966238865.1 uncultured bacterium | reverse complement strand
CTCCACGGATAACTCCCCGCGTCCCGAGCGATGTTGAGCGCGTCGACGACCGCCCGCCCCAGCGGCGCGGCCCACGGCACCCCGCACACCCCCAGCAGCTGGAACGCCTCCGACAACCCGTGCGTCGCGATGAACCCGGCGACCCACTCGGCCCGTTCGGCGGCCCCCAGGGTGCTCAGCAGCTTGGCCCGCTCCGCCAGGGACACCGCTCCGGGCCCCCCGGCCTCCCAGGCCACCATCTCCCCGGACTCGCTCGCGGCGACTCCCGGATTCTTCCCGATCTCTCCTACGGCGCCCGAGCGCGCCGGGGTGGCCGACTGGCTGCGTTACCGGCTCCGGCTGCGCAACGGCGGGAGCCTGGCCGACCTGTGCCCCCTGGACGCGCGACAGGCGCTTGTCGAGGAGATCTCGCCCTCGGAATGGATCCTGGAGAACCGCCTGGCGGTGCTGCCCCGCGCTCGGAGCCGGACTTCCGGGCAGAAGGCCGGCAAGACCGGCAATGCCGGTAAAACCGAAAAGGCCGGCGGAAAATCCGCCGCGACGCCGCCGGATACCACCCCGGCGGATTCGCTCCTCCCCTACCTCGCCTCCAACGCCTACCTGGATCTCGAGGACACCCTGCTCCTCGCCGCCGCGGCGAAGGCGGCAGGCCCTTCCGCCGATCCGGGGAAGCGGACCGGAGCCTTGCGGCGCTGGGTCACCGCCGGCTTCCGCTTCCGTCTGGGCGCCGTGCTCTTCGGGACCAGCCGGGAGGTGCTGCGGGACATGACCGGCGACTGCTCCGAGGCCGCCATCCTCACCGCGGCCCTGCTGCGCGCCTCCGGCATCCCGTCCCGGGTGGCCCTGGGTTTCGCCAGCGCGGGGCGGGGAGTCTTCATCGGCCACGCATGGACCGAAGCCTGGCTGGGGGAGGACGCGGGGTGGGTCGGTGTCGACGCCGCCCTGGGCCAGTACCCGGCGGGCGTGGAGCGGGTCAAGCTCCTGCATCTGGACGGCCGCTCCGACATGCGCATCGCCGCCACCAACCTCATGCTGGCCGCCCTGTCCAACCTCGACATCGAAATCCTCGCCGCCCGCAAGGGCGGCCGCCCCCTGAAGCTCCTCGCGCATCCCGGGGCCGTGGAGGAAGGGGCGGAGTTCTTCTCGGATATCCTGAGCGGCACCGGGGAAGGGGAATAGCGCCCGGTCGGACCAAGCCCGGGACGAAGGCGCCTGCCGTCCCCGCGGCGGCCGGCCCTACTGGCTCAAGGACGCCAGCACGATGGCGGCGAACATGAGCACCGCGCCCAGGAACCGCAGCGCCATCACCTTCCCGCCGGCCTCCAGCTCCCGGTTCCGGAACCAGGAGCCCCCGATCCAGATGAGGACGAAGTTCCACAGCCCCCGCGAGCTGAACACGATGTTGACCAGGGTGGCCTCGCGGAAAAGCCCGATGGCGACCGTGATCCCCAGGGATTGCAGGGCCATGAGGGCGGCCCCCGGGACCATCCAGGTCCAGCCGGCCTTGCCGAAGCGCAGCCGCGGCCGGCGCGCGAAGGGCAGAAGGAATAGGGAGAACGCGGCGGTGGCGAGGGCGAAGCACGGCACGAAACGGAATACCCCCCAGGCCGGGGCCCACCGCTGGATGAGGACGTCCCCGAGGGCGAAGGCCGCCGCGGCGAGCAGGGAATAGGCCAGGGTGGCCAGGTGCCCCCGCCGGCTGGTGGCCACCCCGCTTTGGAGGAAGATGACGGCGGCGAAGCTGAGTCCCGCCGCCACCCACCATCCCAAGGGGACATGGAGCCCGAGAAGGACTTCGGTGAACAGGGCCACCAGCAGGACCTTGGTCCCCATGGCGGGCGTGGCGATGGTGAGGTCGCCGGAGGAGATGGCCTTGAAGCCGAGGGTCTGGCCGCAGAAGGAGATCAGCCCCACCAAGGCGGGCTGCCACCAGAGATGCCAGGGGACGGGGCCGGATTCGAAGGGCAGCAGGACCAGGAACACCGCGGCCATCGTCCAGAAGTTGATGATCAGGGAGCCCCAGAGATCCGCCCCGTGCTCGAGGGCCCGCTTGATCACCAAGGTGGCGAGGGGGTAGATGATGGCGCAAAGCAGCGGGATGATCAGGGAGAGCATGTGCGGTTCCGCCCGCAATGTAGTTCCACGCCCCCCGGCTTGGCAGGGTGGCCGCGACCGGAAGGCGGCCGGATACGGCGGGCGGCCCCAGAGCCCCTTACAGAATGGTTGCTCGGCTGCGGCCGGCTGCGCGGCCCGGGGGGGCCTGCGTCGGACTCAGTCGCGATACTTTCCAAGCAGCGCTCCTTCCTCCTCCTTGGCCGCGGGCCGCTCGCTCGGCCTCGCTCCTTCAGTCAAGGAATCGCAGTTGTGGCTCAGAACCGTTTATCGGTTCTTCGCCCCCCATTCTGTTAGGGGCTCTTAGATTTTCAGGGTGCTGGAGAGGAATATCCCCACGTTGTACGAGTCGAAGTCCTTGCGGACCCGCTTGACGCGGCCCGCCTCGGTGACCAGGACCGGCTGCCCCCCGGAATTGGTGTCCCACTGGAAATGCGTGATGGACGCATCGCCCCACGCCGCGTTCACGCCGAACCGGGAGGCGGTGTATTCCCGCTCGACGCCCACCGAGAACGTCATGCCGTAATAGTCGATGCGCCGATCCCAGCTGGCGGGCCGCTCGTCGTAGGGTCCCTGGCTGAAGTCGGTGTAGCCCCCCAGGGTGGCCGAATAGGCCTTGCCGAGCCGCAGGTCCAGTCCGCCGGAGAAGTTCACGACGGATTTCTTCTCGATCTTGTACGCCTTGGGCTCCGACGACATGTACTCGAAGCCGGACCGGGGCGACGGGTCCGTCTCCGGCGTGGTGAAGCCATGGTACTCGTACAGGCTGCCCATGAGCCAGTCGGTCTGGGCGGTCAGGGTGAGGGGCTTCCACGGGTTCCAGGAGACCCCGAAGGAGAGCCGCGGGGCCGACACCTCCGTGTGCCGCCCCTCCTCGTCGAGGGTGTAGAGGAACACCTGGGTGGGGACCTCGGAAGTGTCGTCGCCGCCGACCAGGCGGGTGTTGATCACCTCCTCCACCCGCTGCTCCTCGACGCGGTCCATCCACACCAGGCTGCCGGGGGAGACGGTGATTCCGAAGGCGAAGCCCTGGTCCGCGCGCACCAGGACGCCCAGGGAGCCCGTGATCCCCAGGCCGGTCTGGCTCACGGAGCGGACCACCAGGGTCTCGTAGAAGCGCGAGAGATCCTCCGCGTTCCCGTCCACGTAATT
>CBILQL010000638.1:0-3264 GCA_966238865.1 uncultured bacterium | reverse complement strand
TGATGTGGCTGCGCATGGCCAGGGTCAGCTCCGGGATGGGAAGGAAATCCACTCCGAGCACGCCGGTGAAGCCTCGGGCCTCCTCCATGTGATCGACGATCTTGGAGGAGCCGCCCAAGGTGGTGTCCGCGTCGATCTCGATGTCGGTGCGGGCATAGATCATCCGGACCGCCAAGGAGGCCGAGAGCGACGGGATGGGGGCCCAGGCCCCGCCCAGCGTGCCGCCGTAATACACCGAGCGCAGCCGGGTGTCCGCGTCCCGGGGCGGGTTCATGGAGCTGAGGTTGGACTGGAGGATGGAACTGGTGTAGGACCCCTCGTCGTACCGCAGCTCGCCGCCGCCGCCCGGGTAGCTGTAGGCGCCGAAGGCGGCCCAGTTCGCCCGCTTGTATACCACGAAGGCGGTGGGATAGAGCCAGGTCGTGATATCGCTTTCGTATTCCGTCCCGGCGGCGCTCTGCTGGTTGTGCTTGGTAATGGTCTGGTTGTGCAGGGCGAAGTGCAGGCCGTCCGCGAGGAAGGCGGCGGCCGCGGGATTGTAGATGGTGACGTCGGCGCCCTCGACGGAGGAGTTGCGGCTCAGGGAGCGGATGAAATCCGCGCTGTTGTTGTTGCGGTTGTCGACATTGCCTGCGAACGCGGCCATGCCGGAGGCGAGGAGGAAGGCGGAAAAGGCGGCCGGAGCGAGTCGCATGCGAAGTTTCTCCCGTAGTCCGTCCCAAAGTTACTTTATTCGCACATGTGAAGGGAGGAGATACAATGTTCACGACCACGCTGCGTAAGCTGCTCCTAAGCTCCGCGTTCCTGGCCCTGGCCGGCTGCATCGGCGATGACGACGACGACGATGACGATGGTGCGTTCGAGGACGCTTCGTCCTACGTGGCCGTGGGCAACAGCCTCACCTCGGGCTTCCAGAGCGGTGGGCTGCGCGAGGATTGGCAGCGGGAAAGCTACCCCGCCCTCATCGCGAGGCAGATGGGCATCGAGGATTTCCAGCTCCCCATCATCGACTCCCCCGGGCTCGGCTCCGCGCGCATCGGCGATCTTCCCGCCACGCCCCTCGATCTGGACCCGGCGTCCCGCACCATCCGGCCGAAGCTGCTGGGAGTGCCGGCCGCCTCGCTGCTGTCGAACCGCCTCCTGCCCCGCCCCTACGACAACCTGGGCGTGCCGGGGGCAACCACCCTGGATTTCCTCCAGGCCCATGACAGCACCACCTCCCAATCCCCGGGGAACGGCTTCTTCGACATCGTGCTGCGCGGCGGGATGTTCCACAACAACACCATGCTGCGGCAGGCCATATCGCTGCGCCCGAAGGTGATGACGGTGTGGATAGGGAACAACGACATCCTGGGCGGGGTCACCTCCGGGACCATCGTGGTGGGAACCACGGTGACGCCGGTGGCCGTCTATTCCGCCCTCATGGACAAGGCCCTGGACACTTTGCTGCGCGAAACCGACGCCCATCTCTTCCTGGCCAACATCCCCTCCATCACCAGCATCCCCTACGTGACCGCCCTGCCGCGGTCCCCCTTCGATCCCGCCACCTTCCAGCCCATCGACACCTCCGCGCGCTTCCTAACCCAGGAGTCCGACGTCCGCTACGTCCTGCTGCCCGCGCTGGCGGCGCTCCTCCAGGGCACGGGGCTGCCCCAGCCCATGGGGTCCGGCGATTCCCTGCCCGCCAATCTCACCCTCACGGAACAGGAGGTCGCGGACGCCGAGGACCTTGTCGAAAGCTACAATGCCTATCTCAAGGGCAAGGCCGACGCCAACCCCGATCGCATCACCCTCGTGGACGTCCACGCGCTCCTCGACCAGGTGACCGCCGGCCTCATCCCCGGGCTCAGTGGAAAATTCCCCCTGGTCGACCAGGAGTCGTCCGGGTTCAGCTATGACGGCATCCATCCCAATTCCAAGGGATACAAGGAAGTGGCCAACCTGTTCCTGGAGGCCATGAACTCGGCCCTGGACGAGGATTTCCCGCTCGTTGATTAGCCCGGCATCGTCCGCAATAGTCTGCAATAAATAGTCGGCGAACAGCGTCCGCCCGGGCGCTGGCCGTTCCCTTCCCGATTCCTATGTTCATACTTGGAATCCGGGGTTCATCGGCCTGGCCGTCGGACCCCGGGGAAAGGGGTTCCCGTGGCGACCAGCGACAGCCAGCCGATTCCGTACGCGAGCCGGGTAGAGGATTATTTCCTCTCCCAGGGGCCGCGCTGGACCGCGGCGCCCGACGAGGAGCGCGTCAAGGTCGTCACCGTTCCCAACTACGTGGTGCTGGGCCAGCTCGCGGCGCTGCGCTTCCTGGAATGGGCGGGTGAGAACCCGGAAGGCGTGGCGGCCCTGCCCACGGGCAAGACGCCGGAATACTTCATCAAGTGGGTGCAGCATTTCCTGGCCCATTGGGAACGGGAGAGCGCGGCTGCCGGGGGCCTGTTGGAGCGCGTCGGACTGGGAGGCAAGCCCAAGCCGCGCCTCGACGGCCTGCGCTTCGTGCAGCTCGACGAGTTCTTTCCCATCCGTCCCGATCACGAGCGCTCCTTCGCCTGGTTCGTGCGCCGGTTCTATCTCGATGGCTTCGGCCTCGATCCCGCACGGGCCCTGCTCATCGACGCCTTCCGCCTGCCCGCGGGCCTGGAGGAGGCGGCCTTCCCCCACAAGGACCTGCAGCAGGTCTTCGCCGACGGCGACATCGACCTGGGCCTGCGCTTCCGCCAGCCCGTAAACGAGGAGGAGGAGCTGCGCCAGCGCATCCTGCGGCGCTTCGACGCCTTCTGCGAGGACTACGAGCGGCGCATCCGCGACCTGGGCGGCATCGGCTTCTTCCTTGGTGGCATCGGGCCGGACGGCCACATCGCCTTCAACATCCGGGGCACCAGCCATTACTCCACCACCCGCCTGGACCGGCTCAACTACGAGAGCCAGGCGGCCGCATCCACGGACCTGGGCGGCATCGACGCCGTGCGGCGGAAGGCCGTCCTCACCATCGGCCTCGGGACCATCACAAGCCGCCGCGACGCGACGGCGATCATCCTCGCGGCCGGGGAGGCCAAGGCCCCGGTCGTCGCCGACGCCATCGAGAATCCCCCGAGCACCCTCAACCCCGCCAGCTGCCTGCAGTCCCTGCCCAACGCCCGCTTCTACCTGACCGCGGGCAGCAGCTCCCGCCTCAAGGCCCGGCGCATGGCCTCCCTGCTGGCCGCGGGCCCTGCCGCCAGGCCCCGGGACGTGGAGCGGCTGGTCCTGGACGGCGGCCTCGCC
>CBILQL010000637.1:0-3266 GCA_966238865.1 uncultured bacterium | reverse complement strand
CGTGTCCTCCGGCAACCGCGCCCAGCAATCGGCGCTGGACATGACCACGGTTCTGGGGAAAATCCTGCGACTCAATCCCGACGGCAGCATCCCCTCGGACAACCCCTTCACGGCACAGACCACCGGCAACGCCCAGGCCATCTACACCGCGGGCATGCGGAACACCTTCACCTTCGCGGTGGACAGGGTGACGGGGCGGATGTTCGGGTGCGAAGTCGGCGACGGCGCGGAAGAGGTGAACGAATTGCTGGCGGGGCACAACTACGGCTACGGCCGCGCCGAGGGCTATACCGTCCCGACGAACACCACCGGCATCGTGGGCACCTTCAAGCCCGCGATCTACGCGTATACCGGGGGAGGCTGCATCATCGGCGCCGCGTTCTACACGCCCACGGGGACGGGGTTCCCGGGCCCCCGCAACTTCCCGTCCTCGTTCCATCGCAAGTTCTTCTTCGCCGACTACAATAACGGGTACATCAAGGTCCTGGACATGGAGAACCCGAAGACGGTTGCCGATTTCGCCACCGGGGCGAAAAACCCCGTGGACATCAAGTTCGGCGTGGACGGCGTGATGTATTATCTCGACCGATCGACTTCGGGCGGAAGCCTGTTCCGGGTGACCCATGCGGACGGGGGCGCCGCGATCCAGGCGAAGTCCGGCCGGCCCCGGCTGACGCTGCGCCGCGGGGCGCTCGAGATCCTGGGTTTGGAATACGGGCGTCGTTTCGATGGGCGCAGGCTGCCGATCTCTGCGGCCCCGGCCGGGAACGCTGAAACTCCCTGAAAGAACCGTTGGGCACTATCTTTCCCACCCATTGCCGTCTACCCCCTCGACACCTGGCGCAACCTCCTACCCCATCTCGACGCCTGGTTCGCCCTCACCACGGCCCAGCGCCACGCCGCGCTCCCTCACCCAGCGGCCGTCCGTTTAAAACGCGTATCGCATCACCCGGCGCAAGGTGCAGGAGGCCTCCCATGCGGGCCGCCCCGCCGCGGACATGCTCAAGACCCTGGGAGACTGGGCCCGCCATGCCCTGCCCGGCAACGTGGTGCACGAAGTGAAGTCCTGGGCGGAGGGGAAGGCGGGCGTGCGCCTGACCGAAGCCGTGATCGTGGAGGGGAGCGACCCCGTGCAGGTGGCGGAAATCCTGGCGGCCTTCCCGAAGGACTTCGAGCGCCTTGCCCTTGGGCTCCTCGCTCGCCCTCGCGACGTAATTGGTTTTGGGGCCCAACCCCGCAGGGGTTGGGAAGGGAGTATTCAGACAGACCCTAGACCCGGAGGCCCCGCAGGAAGCGGGCGGCCGGGATATGGCGGACGCCGGTGGATTTGTCGAAGTAATCCGTCTTCCCGTCCCCTACCAGGTAACGCTCTTTCACTCCCAACTTCTCCCCGAACCGTTCCAGGGCCCTGGTATCGCCTTCTCCGGAAAGCTTGCATTCGACCAGCATCCAGGGATTCCGGTTCCACGCGACCAGGAAATCCACCTCGCGTTTTTCCGTGTCCCGCACGTAGTACAGCTCGGCTTTCACCCCATGGGCGTCATGCCAGAAATGGCAGAATTTCAGGAGATGGGATGCGACCATGTTCTCGAAGCGGAAGCCATCGAGGGCGACCTCGGTCCAGTCCCAGAGGTACACCTTGGCCTCCTTCTTCAGCGCCCGCTCCAGGCGCCGATGCCAGGGAGGGACCTGGTAGAGGTAATAGTTCCGGGCCAGAAGTTCGACCCAGGACTTCACCGTCTTGTTCGAAGCTTCCACGTCCGTGGTCAGGGAGTTGAGCGAAAGCGGCGAACCGACCTTGGCGGGAATCAGATCGGCGAGCAGCTCGAGCTTGCCCAGCTGCTGCACGGCTTCGACAGAGCGGATATCCTCCCGGAACATCCTCTCGAGGCGGGAAGAGCGCCAGCGGTTCAGGGTCCTGACGTCCCCGGCCAGCAGCGGCTCGGGAAATCCACCCAATCGCAGCAGGTCTCCCAGGGATTTGCCGGCTTCGCCGAACTCGAGCTTCGGGGGATGTCGGGACGGATCCCCGTCCGGCTCGGGCAGCGCAATCCCCTCGAGCTCGGCCAAGGAAAAGGGATGCAGCCGCCAGTAGTGGTAGCGACCCATGAGGGAATCGCTTCCGCGCCGGAAAATGTCCAGGCGCGAGCTCCCCGTCACGAAAATCCGCTGGTCGCCTGTCCGTGTGTCCCAGATGCCCTTCAGGCGCGATTTCCAGCCCGGCTGCTTGTGCAGCTCGTCCAGGACGACCAGATCCGTTTCCGGGGGCCATTCCCCGGCCAGCATCCGGGCGCGATCCTCGCGCCGGTCCCAGTTGAGATACACTCCCGTATCCGGGAAGCGATCCAACAGCCGCTTGGAGAGCGTGGTCTTGCCCACTTGCCGCGGGCCCCCGAGAAGTACCATCTTGCGCTCGAGATCCTGGGCGAGCAGGTCTTCGATGGCTCGTTTCTGGACGGGCATCCCTGATAATTTAGGATAGGTGTCCTAAATTATCAAGATAATTTGGGAGAGGGCTCCTGGAAAATCAGCGGGCCGGGACCGCGAAAGTCCGGACGCCGGGCCTCCCGCCCCCTGCCGGAATCGCGCGCACGTGATAGATGCCGGGGGGAAGGCCGGCCCCGCCCCGCAGCCGGAACCGATGGCTGCCTGAACCCAGAGCGCCGCGAGGATGCAGGACTTCCACCTGCCTCCCCTGCAGATCCAGCAGTTCCACCCAGGCGGCCCCGGCCCCCGTCAGCTCCACCGTCAGGACGCCTCCCGCCCAGCGCATGGCGAGATCCGCGCGGCCCGCCGCCCCGTCTCCCGCCCGCTCCGCGTCCATCCCCTCGCGCCCGGCCCGGTCCCGAAGGCCCACCGTATACTTGTCCCAGCCCGGCATCTCGTCCAACGTGATCACGAAACCGTGGTTCATGATCGCGTTCCAGTCCGCCTTGGTGTTGTCGTTGGCCCAGCTGTCCATGGTGTAGTCGCCGTACCAGGGCATGAAATAGGACCAGGACGCGCCGTCGGCCTGCATGCTGTCGGGATGCGGCACCGAGCCGTTCTCGCTCAGGGCGACGAGCTTCCGGCCCTCGAAGATGTCCTTGAGCTTCTCGAAGGAGGACACCAGGGAGCCGTGGTTGGCAATGCGCGGATAGTAGTAATAGTCGCGGCCCACGATGTCGACGTACTCGTCGCCGGGATACCAGTCCAGGGCGTCGCCGGCCTCGTCCGAGGTCCAGACCCAGACGAGGTTGTCGAGCTTGTGGTGGTTCACGTAGCGA
>CBILQL010000636.1:0-3270 GCA_966238865.1 uncultured bacterium | reverse complement strand
CGGGTGCGGTGAGTGTCGTGGCGCCATCGAGTTCGATTACCTTGCGCGCGTCACCCGAACCGAGCAGCGCCTTCGCAAGCAGCGGAACGACCTGGTCCGGCGAATGGTTCAGTTCATGCGCCTTTCGCAGTTCGACCGCCGCCCCATCAGGATCGCGGTGCTGCACGGGGGCGAACTCGCCATGCACAACTTCGGCATGGCCTACTGGGCGGATGCCCAGCTGGCCCCGTACGCGGACGTGGGCGTGCTCCTGCCCCAGGCGGGCATCGATTTCATCCAGGTGGACGTGGTGGGCCAGATCGCGGGCGCCACGTCCTACTTCGACGATCGCCTCTCGGTGGGCCTTGGCTACCGCATGGCCAAGCGCGAGCACATGGGGAATTTCCAGGTGGCCCTGACCGACATGTACAGCAAGGACGGCCGCAAGTCCGTCCAGGAGGACATCCAGGACAGCGTGGACGAGAAGCTCTCCCACCTGGCCGATCTCGGCTCCATCGGCCACGGCATCGACGCCGGCGCCATCTGGCAGCACAACCCCAATCTCCGCTACGGCGTGTCGGCCCAGAACGTCGGCATGGTCCTCAACCACGACATGGTCACCCCCAAGCTCTCCATGGGCGTGGCATATTCCCCCATGCGCCTGCAGGGGAACGGGCGCTGGAAGCGCAAGGTCAATTTCGCCATGGACCTCGAGGACCTGCTCGACAACGATCGCAATTACAAGCCCCTGAACAAGGTGAACATGGGCGCCGAATGGGAGCAGACCCTCATCCCCTGGGTGCTCAAGGGACGGCTGGCCCTCGGCCTGAAGGGCGGCTATCCCACCGCGGGCCTGGGCGGCACCCTCATGACGGTGTTCCACTACGAGTTCGCCACCTGGGCCGAAGAGGGCGGGTATTACACCGGCCAGATCGAGGACCGGTACTACGTGATGAAGTTCGGCGTGGGGCTGTAGGTCCCCCGCGGCAGCGGCTCCGGCGGCGCGCCCCTCCGCGCCGCGCTTCCCGGAATCTTCCTACTTTTTCCCCCATGGACGAAATGCTGACCCTGGTGACCGGGGACGATCGGATCCTCGGCCCCGTGCCCCGCCGCCTGGTCCACGGAAACCCCGCCCTGGTGCATCGCTCCGTCCACGTGCTGGTGGTCGGAAGCGGCGGATTGCTGCTCCAGAAGCGATCGCTTGCCAAGGACACCCAGCCCGGCAAGTGGGACACGTCGGTCGGCGGCCATGTCGGCTTCGGGCAAAGCTACGAGGAGGCGGCCCTCCGGGAGGCCCATGAGGAATTGGGCCTCGAAATCGAACGCCTGGAATACCTGTACGACTCCCGCATCCGCAACGCGGTGGAAAGCGAGAACATCCGCACCTACCTGCATCGGAGCGACGGTCCCTTCCGCCCCGACCCGGTCGAAATCGACGCCTTGCGCTTCTGGACGCGGGAGGAGATTCGCCAGGCCCTGGGAACCGGAGTCTTCACGCCGAACTTCGAGGAGGAATTCGCGATGTTCCTGGCCAGCCCCTACGGCTCCCTGCTCGCCTGAAGCCCCCTCAGGGGTTCACTGGAAGGTCGGGACTTCGGGAGCACGCTCGGAAGCGTCTCCATCCTTGGCCGGATCCGGAAGGGGTCCCAAGGTGGGCAATTGATCGTAGATGCCCTCCACCTTGCCTCCCTGCAGGCGCACCGAAGTCTTCTGGGCCAGGGTCGAGAGGCACAGGGCCTTGAGGCGCCGCTTGATGTCCGGGGAGGGTTGATTGCCCGCATCCAGCATGCGGCGTTTTTCGTCCGGGGTCAGGTACTCCAAGGCCTTTTCGAAACGGTCCGCCTGCACCGCTTCCACGAACAGGGTCAGGGCATCGATGAGATCCGCCTTGTCCGGGTCGATGGCTTCCTCGTGGGGGCGGGACCCTCCGCAAGCCGTCAGACCCAGGACCATCAGGCCGGCCAAGATACGCCCGAATTTGCCGGATTTCGACTTCACAGTTCCATCATACCCCGGAAAGGGGTGGTTTTCAAGGACTCGGAGCCGGTAAACCCGGGAATCGGTTTCAATTCAGGCGCCGGACTTCCACCCAGCGATTGGCCTGACGGCCCTTGGCGGTGCGATTGTTGTCCACGGGCTGGGAACTGCCGAAGCCGACTGCCCGCAGGCGGCGCGGCTCCACGCCCTTGGACGTGAGATACCGGACCACGGTGCGCGCCCGGTCCTGGGACAGGGCCTGGGCGCCGGTCCCGGCCTGTTCGTCGACATGGGCGCGGATTTCGATATCCGTGCCCGGATAGAAGGCCATCAGGCGCGCGAGGCTGTCCAGCGCCGGGAAGGACGTGGGCAGGAGCTCGGCATTCCCAGTCAGGAAGGTCACTCCGGCCAGGATGCCGTTCTGCACCGGGGCCGGCTTCTCGTCCGGGCAGCCGTCCTTGTCTTCGAAGAAGTTCACGATCTCGGCTTCGTGGGGGCAGCGATCCGCCTTGTCCGGAATCCCATCCCCGTCGGAATCGGCTTCCGGGCAGCCGTCCGCATCCTCGAATCCGTTGACGGTCTCCGGCTCGCCCGGACAGCGATCCGCCGCATCCGGCGCCCCGTCCCGGTCATTGTCGAGGTCCGGGCAGCCGTCGTCGTCCTCGAAGCCGTCCTTGTCCTCGGCGTCGTTGATGCAGGCGTCGCGGCTGTCCTCCACCCCGTCGGCGTCGTTGTCCTCGTCCGGGCAGCCGTCCCAATCCTTGAACCCGTCGCGGTCCTCCCGGGCCATGGGGCAATTGTCGAGGGAGTCCACGATGCCGTCCCGGTCGTTGTCGAGATCCGGGCAGCCGTCCTCGTCCTCGAATCCGTCCTTGTCCTCGGCGCGGTTGGGACAGCGATCGCGGCTGTCCGGGAATCCGTCGCCGTCCCGGTCCCAGCGCATCGGAAAGCCCTGCAGGCTCACGCCCAGATAGGCTTCCGCCGGCGCATGGGCGCGGTATTCCCAGGTCTCGGTTCCCCGCTCGAAGCGGATGGGGAGATTCAGCACGTAGGGGGCGAATCGGCCGCCCAGGCTGATATTCATCCACGGCTTCGGTTGCACGGCCACTCCCATGGAGAGCTGCGTGGCCTGGCCGACATCGCGCGAGCGGTCCAGGATGTCGGCGACCAGCAGATCCCTCTGCAGCGACGCACGTCCTTCGATCCACCCGGACATCGGGGCTTCCACGGCCCGGTTGGCGCGCAGGAGGCCCAGCAGATCCGCTTCGTTCATCGACAAGGGTTTTTCGCCTTGGAGGTTGAGATGCACAAGCA
>CBILQL010000635.1:0-3279 GCA_966238865.1 uncultured bacterium | reverse complement strand
CTGGAGGCCCTGCGCGGGGCCGGGGCCCTGGTGCTCAACCAGGCCGTGCTGCTCCGGGGGATCAACGACGACGCGGAGATCCTCGCCGGGCTCTCGCGCCGCCTGCTGCGCCACGGCGTCCTCCCCTATTACCTCCACCAGCTGGACCGGGTGGCCGGAGCGGCCCATTTCGAGGTGGACGAGGACCGCGGGCGCGCCCTCGTCGACGCGCTGCGGCGGAAACTTCCCGGTTACGCCGTCCCCCGCTATGTCCGGGAAGTGGCGGGAGAGACGCACAAGCGCCCCCTGTGAACCCGCGTGCGGGCCGGCGCACGGGGACCCGCCGAACCGGGGATCCCATGGCGGCGGGCTTTCCGATTGCGGCGGGCTTTCCGGAGGCGGCCGGCCGGCGGCTCCGGAATCCGCCGGTTTATTTGCCGCGGGCGCCCCAGAACGTTATTTCAGGAGTAGGTCGCCGCTCCATGGAACACGGAATCCTCGATTTTTTCCTGCATTTCGATCGCAACCTCGCCGCCCTGGTGGAGGCCTATCCCAGGGCAGTCTACGCGCTCATGTTCCTGATCCTGTTCGTGGAGACGGGGCTGTTCATGGTCATGCTGCCCGGCGACACCCTCCTGTTCGCCGCCGGCGCCCTGGCCGCCAGCCAAGGCCTGTTCCACCTGCCGCTGCTGATACCGCTCATGGTGGCGGCCGCATTCTGCGGCGACCAGGCCAACTACCTGCTCGGGAGATGGGTGGGAGAAAAGCCGTTCCGCCGGAACGGCCGGATATTCAACCGGCGCACCCTGGACAGCGCCCGGCGCTTCTACCGCAGCCATGGCGGCAAGGCCGTGCTCATAGGAAGGTTCGTCCCCGTCGTGCGCAGCGCCATGCCCATGGCGGCGGCGATCGGCGGGATGCCCTACCGGCGCTTCCTCGCCTTCAGCGTTCCCGGCTCCATGGCCTGGACCCTGCTGTTCCTGTTCCTGGGCCATGCCATCGGGAACCTGGATGCGGTGCGCGGGAAATTCCTGTGGGTGATGGCCGCCATCCTCGTGGCCACCCTGCTGCCGGGCCTGGCGCAGTACCTGGTGAAGAAGCATCACCGGAATGGACCGCGCCGCAAGCACGCCTTGCGGATGCCGTGAACCGCCGGGCCGCGGAACGCGGGCCCGCACCTCAGGATGCGGGCGGAGGCGGCACGACGAGGAAGTGGAAGCCCGACTCCATGATCACCACCCCGTGCTTGATCGGCAGGAATCCCTTGGGGAAGTGCGCCTTGAAGGAGGGGTCCTGGAACCAGAGGGTGTCCCCGGCCAGCCGGCAGGCCCCTTCCGCCTTGAGCTTCTCGCTCACCACGCCATAGCCGTACTCCCCGCGCCCGTCGTCGAAGACGCGGATGAACTCGCCCCCGATCTGGGCCTTGCGTTCCGCCTGCCACACGACAGTGCGCGACTTGCAGCCGGCCGCGAGGGCCAGGAAAGCGGCGAGAGGCAGGACGGCCCGGACGACGACCCGCAAGCGCCGGAGGCCGGGACCGGGACGTGACGGCGGCAGAACGTTGCGTGACCTGCTGCGCGACGAGATTTCCATCCTGCGATGCCTCCCCGGGGGTTCCGGAGGGACAACCTATCTCCGGACGGCGGTCCTCGCAGGGGATAATTCGTATCCAGGGCGCCGTCGCGGCGTCATGGGGAGGTCACGGCGCCGGGCGAGGCCACCGCGCCGACGACGGCCTGGGCCGGGAAATGGCGCACGGTCACGTTGTCGAAGGTGGCCGTGCACACCGCCGCGTTGGTATGCGCGGTCACGGCGAGTCCGACAAGCAATTCGCCGTACATGGGGATGGTCTCGCTTCCCGCCTCGGTCCAGTCGATGCCGTCGGCCGAATGGTAGCCCCGGTACAGGTCGCCGGTGCGGACGAGCCGGACCCAATAGGGGGCCGCCCCTCCGGCGTCGCCGCTGGAGACGGTTTCCCCGGCCGCGGTGGTGCGGCGCTGGAAGGCCAGGCGGTTCCCGGCCGAGAAGGCCATGAAGACATGTCGGGAATCCGGCGCCGTCGTCTCGCGGATCATCACGCCCGCCTTGGCCCAGGGATCCGTCTCCTCCACGCCGATGACGCGCGCCGTGATCTCCCCGTCGCCGGGCAGCGCCACGCTGGCGAAACGGAACCCGTCGGCGCTGCCCCAGATGTCCCCGCCCGAACCGCGCGCCACGAAGACGCCCCCGATGTATTCGACGCCGCCGGCGCCGCCCACCGCGCCGATGTCGCCGTTCCCGCTCCAGATCACCGATTGGGGCGGCGGCTGGTTCGCGGCCTGCGGCGGACCCGCCAGCGGCGTCAGCCTCACGTCGCTGAAGCTTCCGGTGGCGGAGATGTTGGCGGCATGGGAGACGACGGCCATCCCCGCCAGCAGCGACTCGGTAAGGGGCAGGATCACCGAGCCCACCTTGGTCCAGGTGTTCCCGTCCTGGGAGCAGTAGCCGGTGAAGACGTCCCCGGAGCGCGTGAGGCGGAGATGCATGGGCGCCTTGCCCGGCTTGACGGCCAGGGCGGTGACGCCGCCCGCCTGGGTCCGGTACTGGAAGGCGACGCCGTTCTCGGCCGAGACGACGAGCAGGACGTTGCGGGCTCCCGCGGAAAGGCTTTCGCGGAACATGAGGCCGGCCTTGGACCAGGCGTGGGAGGTGTCCACGTAATTGACCCTGCCGCGCAGCTCCACCGAACCGGACGACTCCTGGTGAAGGTATGTGAAGGCGTCCCGCGTCCCCCAGATGTCCGCGCCCTCCGCGGTCACGTAGAAGGTGCTGTCGTAGTAGTAGCCGAATCCCCCCATGCCGACCGTCCCCACGTCGCGCAGGGTCCAGGGATGCGGGAACTTGGGGACCACGATCGACTCCTGGCGCGCATTGTTGGACTCCGACTCTTCCGCCACGGCGCCGGAGGGATCCACGGCCGCGGACACGGCGGTCAGGCCGGAATAGGCCAGCCAGGTTCCGTCGCCGCCGTCCATGGGCCCTCCGCTGACCACGACCTCGCCGCCGGGCGGCAGGGAATCCAGGCTGGCGCGGGCGCGGGCGACGGCCAGGCCGGCCGCGTAGAAGATCACGTCGCAGGCGGCGCCGGCCTCCGTAGGTGCGCTCCCGATGTTGCGCAGGACGGCTCCGAAGCGGACCTTGGCGGCCGGCGAAGGCGAGGCTTCGGGGCCCCAGACCAGATCGGCGACAATCAGGTCCGGCAGCCGGGGCGCCTCGGGAGCGCGCAGGCTGTCGTCGGCGACCAGGGAGAAGTCCTGGTTC
>CBILQL010000634.1:0-3290 GCA_966238865.1 uncultured bacterium | reverse complement strand
CATGCTCGGCCAGGGCCATGGCCTCGGAGGCGCGCCCCACCTTCAGAAGCTTCTCGATGGGGTCGATAGCCTCCCCGATGCCGGAGGCATAGCCGGAGACATCCTCGAAATCATCCCCGGATACCGCATCCACAGCCTGATCGATGGCCTTGCGATATGTGTCGAGAGCGACCCCCTTGCCGGCGGTCTTGGCGGCCTCAAGCGACAGGCGCCGCCGCAGCCGTTCATCGTCCATGGCCTGCGCCATGAGCAGGTCTGCCAGTTCGTTCTTGTCCTGGGTCATCAACCAGGCGCGGACGTCCTTGAGGGTGAGGCCGGCCTGGCTCGATTTCCCCGTCGCAGCCTTGACGGTCCTGCTTCGGTCCAACCAGGCCAAGCCCACGGCCACGGCATGCTTGCAGAATTCGCCTTCCTGGCCGTAGGGGCAGGTGCAATCGCTTGCGAGGCCGCGGCCCCGTGCGCGGAGCTTGACCCGGTAGGGACGCGTTCCGGCCACCTGTGCCGTGATTGCTCCCTCGTATTCGTCCAGGAACTTCACGCGGCCAGCTTTGAAATAGGCCTCCCCACGCTCGAAGGAACGGGGGCCCGCCGCGCGGCGAAGGGCGTCTCGGTCAAATGCAGCTTTCATCTCCCCAGCTCCGCCTCAATCTCCGCCACCGTCGGCAAGCTCCCTTTCAACTCCTCCGGCAACTCCTCCACCAGCCGCGTCTCCCATTCGGCCACCCCGATAGGCTTCGCCAGGTTCCGCAGCGGAAGGTCCACGAGGAAATCCTCGTCGCCGACCTCCAGCGGGACCTGCCTCCCCACGAAGGCGAATCCGGAGCCCAACTCCAGCAGGAAGCGCTGGATATGATCGACTGGGGCTTGCTCCACCTTTCCCAGTTCCATGACCTTGCGGATGTGCCAGATCCGCTCGTCTGGCACCCTGAGCTTGTCCAGGAGGACGCAGTTTTGGAACCAGGGGATTTGTGCAGCAAGTTGCTGCACAATTGCCTTCCGGGGCCAGGCCGCCGCGAAAGCCCGCATGTACTTGAGGTTTCGCGGCGATAACCCCTGCATGTCCGGATAGGCTTTTCGCAAGTCCTCGGACAGCCGGTCGATGACCTTGGCGCCCCAGCCGGCGCTCTTCTGGCGATTCAGGATGAGCCGGCCAACGTCCCAGTACAATAGGGTCATAGCCGAGTTGGCTGCCAATACCGTGCGCAGCCGCTCCTGCCGGATACGCTGCTTGATTTCCAGAAGAGTCGTTGCGTAGTTGTCCGGCAGGCTGGAGGCCTGGAGTGAGATGGGAAATATAGCGTCCTTGCGACTCCGCCCCCGTGAAAGCCGCTCATCCTTTTTCTTTACCTTCATGGAATTCCCTCGCGAAGAAATCCCACGAAGGTAAGTCCGATGAGGGAGGAAAACCTGTCCTCCCGAAAGGTTCATTCCCTACTCCCCACCGTCTCCCGCCCCAGGAGACCGCCGAGGAGAAGGGCTATCGAGGCTGCGACTACGATTTCCATGGCGATTCTCTCCTCGTTACCCCGCTGAAGCCTACATTCAGTGGCCGGTCAGATTCTGTCCCGGTATCGTAAAAACCTACTCGACGACCATACTCAAATAGTGACTATACCCTTGGCCATTTTTTAAAAATTTCGCCGACCCGCGGCTCTGCGGCCCATTTCAGCAAAGGCGATCCGCAATTATCGGATTTCCAAGTCCCTCCGTCCCACGCCGTTCTTCCTGCGTTTCAGCAGGGCGGCGAGTTCCAGGACATGCTCTTCCGAAGACATGAGTAATGCCAAAGATAGGATAGAATTAGTGATATCCGCAACGCCCGTTTTCGATTTTTAGAAATCGGGGGATACGATGCGCACGTTATGTGCGTATCGTACGGGTTTCCCTGAAATTGGGCGATCAGATGTCGACTTTTCTTACACGGAGCGCGAATCGGGCGGCGGCCTCCCGGAGACCCCGCCTCAGGCGGCCGGCCGGACCGCCGGCAGGTCCCCTGGCTTCTCCGGGCCCACCTTCATCAGCTGCGCCGACAGAACCGACAGCAGGCAGTACCCCAGGAAATACCAGAATCCATGGTGCAGCATGGCCGTCATCCCCGCGACGGCGTTGCCGGCCAGGTAGGCCAGGAACAGGCCCATCACGAACACGTCGGCCATGGACCACTTGCCGATGGCGCCCACCAGCTTGAACAGGGCGAGGCGCCCGGGCCCGTTGCGGAACGACAGCACGTAGAGCAGCAGCAGCCCCTTGATCACCGGGACCGCGATGCTGAAGAACAGGATGAGGCCGGCCACCAGGTCGTTGCCGGTCTCATGGAGCTTCCTCACCGTGCCCAGGATGCTGCGGGTCTCGTGGAGCAGGGTCATCTTGCCCAGGAAGGGCAGCACCGGGGTGACGTCGAGGGTCAGGGCCGGGCGGGTGACGCCCGGGTACAGCAGGCAGAAGGAGGCGAGGATGAGGACGGCGGCGGCTAGGTTGCGGAGCTTGTGGGACACGGGAAAAGTATAGCTCGCGAAGGGACGGGGCGGAAGCCCCCGGAACCCGCGCATCCGGGAGCCCGGTACCGGCCCTCGCGGGCCGGACCGCTACGCCATTCCGCCGCTGCGCTGGACCGCCGGCTCAGGCGAGCCGGGCCTCCAGCGTGATGGTGGTGCCGGTCAGGGCCCGGGACACCGGACAGGTCTTCTTGGTCTCCTCGGCGACGGCCTTGAATTTGGCCGCGTCCGCACCGGGCACGTCGGCGACGGTGCGCAGGGCGATCTTGGTGATGGTGAACCCCTCGCCGACCTTCTCGATGCTCACGTCGGCCTCGGTCTGGATGTTCTTGGCGGTGAGCCCCGCCTTGCCCAGTCCCCCGGACAGGGCCATGGAGAAGCAGCCCGCCAGCGCCCCGCCGATGAGCTCCTCGGGATTGGTGCCCGGGGCCTCCTCGAAGCGGGTTCCGAAGGAGAACGGCTGCTCGAAGCGGCCGCCGAAGTTGATCTGTCCCTTGCCGCCCTTCAAATCCCCGTTCCAACCGGCTTTCGCTTTCCTGATCGGCATTGATGCCTCCTGTGCTGGTGTGAAAGACGCTGTAAGATAATTTTTGCGGCCGGAGGGTGGTGGAGTATTCAGGGGAGCGGATTCGGCCGGATTTCGAGGACGGAAATCTCCGGAGGCGAGAAAATACGGATTCCATGGAGGTTACCGACACCCGGAGACACGTGGATTTTCCTTCCCTGCCAGTCAAAGAGGCCCTTGATCATCGACTTGTCCCGGACCGGCGCAAAGGGTGCGCCAAGGAGGGGAAG
>CBILQL010000633.1:0-3297 GCA_966238865.1 uncultured bacterium | reverse complement strand
CGTGTACTACGTGGTCGACCCGCAGGACAAGGACAAGGCCCTGCTGCAAATCATCGAGGCCGAGAACCCGGAAAGCGCCATCATCTTCTGCAACACCCGCCGCGACACCGGCTACATCTACGAGTACCTCAGGGCCCGCGGCCTCAAGGTGGGCGTCATCTCCGGCGACGTGAACCAGAAGCAGCGCCAGCGGGTGATGAAGGAGTTGAAGGACGGCGAGATCCGCTTCCTGGCCGCCACCGACGTGGCCGCCCGCGGCATCGACATCCAGGGCCTGTCCCACGTCTTCATGTACGACCATCCCGACGACCCCGAGGTGTACGTGCACCGCGCGGGCCGCACCGGCCGCGCCGGGGCCTCGGGCCTCGCCATCTCGGTGGTGGGCATGGTGGAGGAGATGGCCCTCAAGAACACCGCCTCCAAGTTCGGCATCCCCTTCACGAAGAAGAGCCTGAAGTCCCCGGAGGAGCTGGCCGCAATCGTCCAGGAGCGCACCACCGTGTACCTGGAGCAGGAGTTCCGCACGCTCAAGCAGACCGACCGCCAGGGCGCGCAGCGCATGATGCCCCTGATCGACGCCCTCATCAAATCCGAGGAGGAGAAGGCCGTGCTGGGCATGATGCTGCACAAGTTCTACTGGACAAAATTCACGGGCCTATCCGAGCCGCTGGCCCGCATCGAGGAGCCGGAAGAGCCCCATCGCTGAACCGCGGCGTCTCAAGGGAGAGTAAAAAGCCCTCCCCTGGCGTATCCGCCTCAGCGCTTCCGTTTCAGCGGTTCCGCGCCCGGGCGTCCTCGAGCCTCTCCTTCACCCCGGCGCAGGCCGAATCGGCCTGCAGGGCCCTTTCGTAGTGGCGGATGGCGTTCGGGTAATTCCCCTGGGAGAACTCGAAGTCCCCCAGACGCTTGGCCTCGAAGCAGTCCTGCCCGCAACCTGCGAAGCCGGCCAGCGCCGTCAGGCCCGCCAATCCCAGCCCTGCCATCTTCGCCGCTAGCGTCCCGAGCCGACCCATGTCTTCCTCCCGTCCTGGTCCGCCGCCGGGGCCGGCGGCCGGCGCGCCGGTGACGGCGCCGCCAAAAACCAAAAAGGTACATGAAACCTGCCCGCGGACGGGCGCGGAATCCGGGCCGGAGGGATAATTTTGTAAATTCACCCTACCCCCATGGCCATCAAGATCAAGAGCGAGAAAGAGATAGGGCTGATCCGGAATTCGTGCCGGCTGGCCGCGGAGATCCTGGCGCGGGCCGGCGAGATGGTCCGACCGGGCGTGTCCACCAACGACATCAACAAGTTCGTCCACGACCTGACCGTCAAGAACGGCGCCTATCCTTCGCCGCTGAATTACCACGGCTTCCCCAAGTCGGTATGCACCTCGGTCAACAACGTGGTGTGCCACGGCATCCCGGACAATTACGTGCTCAAGGACGGCGACATCATCAACATCGACGTCACCTGCACCCTGGAGGGATACCACGGGGACTGCTCCAAGACCGTGCTGGTCGGGAACGTCTCGGCCAAGGCCCGCAAGCTGGTGGACGTGACCTACAAGTGCCTGGAGGAAGGCATCGCGCAGGCCGTGCCCGGCAACCACTTCGGGGACATCGGCGCGTCCATCCAGGACCTGGCGGACGAGTTCGGCTACGGCGTGGTGCGCGAGTTCTGCGGCCACGGCATCGGCCGCGCCTTCCACGAGGACCCCATGGTCCTGCATTACCGCACCGGCAACCGGGGCCAGCGCATCGCCGAAGGGATGGTCTTCACCATCGAGCCGATGATCAACGAGGGCAGCCCTGACGTGTACGTGGCCGAGGACGGCTGGACGGTGTTCACCCGGGACGGCAAGCTGTCGGCCCAGTTCGAGCATACCGTCGCCATGACGCGCAACGGCCCCGAAGTCCTGACCCGCGACTGGTAACTGGTAGGCGGGCCGCGGCCTGCCGGCCGGATCGCCCGCGCCCGCTCCCCGCCCGCCGGGCGCCTATTCCCTCTCGTCCTCGTCGTCGTCGATGGTGGGGAACGAGATTCCGCTCACGTCGCCGCCCTTCTCCTCGATCTTGCGCTTCAGGCGGTAGAGCTCGTCCAGGCGGACGTGGAATCCCTTGGCGTCGTCGTCGGTGATGCCCTGGAGGATGAGGAACTCGCACACCTCGATGGCCTTGTCGAGGTTCTTCTGGTTCTGGTAGTAGGTGATGAGGGCCTTGGCCTGGGTGGCGACGAACTTGGGGTTGTAGCCGTATTGCCGGATGGTCTGGCGGAGGAAGCCCAGCGAATACTGGCTGAGCTGCTCCTTGTTCATGCGGGACTTGCTCTCCTTGATCTTGAAGGTGAGAAGGTCCAGGAATTCGTGGGCGATCTCCACCTTCTCGAAGAAAGGGGCGCTGCCCTTCTGGTAGTCCGCGAACAGGTCCAGGACCGCGATGTTGTCGTCCTTGAGCCCCTGCAGGAGCCGTTCCAGGAACTGGTCCTTGCCTTCCGATCCGCCGAACTCGACCATGGTCTGCGTACCCGCCTTTCCTGTTGGAACCTATAAAATAGAGCCTGGGGCGGTTTTGTCAACGTCGGCGGGGGCGCGGGCGGGATCCCCCGGCTCAGGCCGGGGGCAGGGCCAGCAGGGAGGGCGCCAGGGCCTGCAGCTCGGACAGCATGTGGCCGGCGTCGCGGAAGCGGTCGTCCCGGCGGGGGCTCAGGGCCTTGGCGATGAAATCGCTCCATGGGCGCGGCACCGAGGCGCTATGGTCGCAGGCCATGCCGGTGAACATGTCCGGGCTCTCCTTGGCCCGGGTCTGGAAGATGCGCTCGGGACGCTCCACCTTGACCGGCAGGAAGCCCAGGGTCATCTCCAGCAGCACGCAGCCGAACGAGAACAGGTCGGCGCGGCCGTCCACCCCTTCCCCGCGGGCCTGCTCCGGGGAGACGTACAGCGGGGAGCCCAGGATGAAGGCCTTCTCCTCGTCGTAGGAGGTGTGATACACGGCCGCCAGGCCGAAATCGGCCACCATCACCTTGCGCTGCCTCTCGACCCACATGATGTTCTCGGGCTTGATGTCCCGGTGGATGACGCCCTCCCCGTGGGCGTAGGCGAGCACCTCCAGGACCTGGCGCGCCACCAGTATCAGCTCGTCCATGCCGGGCAGGCGCTTGCGGGGGATGGGGTGCTTCTTCTTCTGCTTGAGCCAGGCCGACAGGGAGACCCCGTCCACCAATTGCATCACGAAATAGAGGAAATCCGGATGTTCCCCCAGCTCGAAGATGGTGACCACGTTCGGGATCATCACCCAGCCGCCCACGATCGAAAG
>CBILQL010000632.1:0-3321 GCA_966238865.1 uncultured bacterium | reverse complement strand
CATCGCCGCGACCCGCGCCGCGCCCCGAGCCGCAACCGGGCCGTCCGGGTCAGCCGGGACTCTCGTCGCCGATCCGCCCATGCGTCGAACCCATGAGCCCCCGGATCTCGCCCAGGAGGTCGTGGATCCGGATCATGGCCTGGCGCGCCGCGCCTCCGGCGCCGTCCTCGCGCCGCGGCCCCGTGAACCCGGCAAGCCGTCGTCCCAGGGGGGCCATCGCCCATTGCAGCAGGGCTCCGCAGGCCATGCCTGCGAAGAATGCGGCCAGGCTGTCTCCGGATCGGCTCCCTCCCACGCGCAGCTTCATGCGCGGCCTTTTCCGGCGCCGGGCTTCTCCCGCCAGGCGTCGGCGGCCCGGCGCATCAGGGCGTTGTCCATGATCATGCCGGGCAGGATCAAGGTGAAGGAAAGCACCTGGTCCTTCACCCGCTCGGCCCCTTCCGGCCATTCGCCGCCTTCAAGCAGCGCCTCCTTGAAAGCCGCCGCCGGCAGCTCGGTGCGCGGCCGGAGCCGCTCCAGCGCGTCCTCGGCCATCTCGGCGAGGCGGTTGCGCAGGGAGCGGTACTCCGGCCGCAGCCTCCAGACGCGCAGCTCCTCCCAGGCGTGCTCCAGGAAGCGCGGCCATTTTGCCAGGGCCAGGATGTCCGGAACCGGATGCGCGAGGCTCCAGGCATGCCTGACGTGCCGGACCAGGGACCGGGTGGGCCCGTCCAGATCCTCCCACGAGGGATAGTCGATCTCCGGACCGAGCGCCGGGCCGGGCCGCCTGGGCAGCGCGCGGCCTTCCTGCCCCACCGCGAGGCCGGCGAGCAGGTGGGAAAGGGCCGCATGCTGGATGAGGAGCTGGGGATTCCCGAATTCGAAAGCGTCCAGTTCCCGCTCCAGGAGCGGATCCCCTGATCCCGAGCGGCGTCCCCCGGTGGCGGGACGGTACCAGGAGGAGACCCCCATATGCGTGGCGGCGGCGATGGCGAGCGATTCCCGGAGGAAGATGTCGTTGGCCGTGAGATCGCGCAGCCGGCTCCAGAACAGCTTGAGCACCGCCGGCCTCCGGGCGTACTCGGCCCACGGGAAGGGGAGCCAGGGCAGCGACATGCCGTCCTGGATTTCCTCCAGGATGCCGCGCACCTCCCGGGGTGCCTCGGCCTTGCGGAGGATTTCCGAGCCTATGCCCGCCATCTCCCCGTCTCCCCGGCACCGCTACCCGAGCCCATGTCAGCCCCGCGCGTATTGCCCGGCGACTATTTCGCCGGTCTCCAGGAGCTGCTTGAACCTTCCGAGGTCCTTTGCGATTTGCCGCGCGGGATCCCGGCCGAAAAGCTTGGCCAGGGCGGCCCCGGCCTTGCCTGCGGGGGGCCGGTATTCCAGGCTGACGCGCACCACGGTGCCGCCGCCTTCGGGGATGGGTTCGAAGCTCACCAATCCAGCGGTGAAGATGTCCGAGCCGTCCAGGGAACGCCAGCCGATGCGCCGGGAATCCTGGTCCTCGGTGATTTCCGCATCCCACTCCACTTCCATCCCGGCCGGGCCTTTCGCGACCCAGTGGCTCCGCCGGTCATCGATGGCGCGCACGGCTTTCAGGTGGTTCATGACGCGGGGCAGGTTCTCGAAATTGCGCCAGAAACGGTGGATCTCCTCGGCGGGGCGGTTCACGGTCACGGCCTTCTCCACCTTGATGCTTCCGCCGACGATCCTGGCGGTGCTGAATCCCAGCATCTTGTAGAGCAGGCTCCTGCCCAGGGCTCCGCGAACCAGGAGGTTGCCGCCGGCTATGGCGGCGAAGGCCTTCAAACCGCGCCGCTTGCGGATCCGGCTGCCGTAGAAGATGAGGGCCCCGCCGGCCGCGGCGCTGGCCAGCCGCTCGGCCAGCCCCACGTTGGACGGCCAGAATCCCCGCACCCCGGCCTTGGCCCGCGGCATTCCCGCGCCCGGTGCGCCTTCTCCGACTGGTAAGCCGCTTTGTTCCATCGCTTCCTCCTGGAATTATTTGGCCTCGCCCCCGCATCCGGGGCGAACTTCCCGCACGTGCGCGTCCCGTCCCCCGCCGCATCCGCGGCGCGGGGCGTCCCGCCGCCTTCCTTAATAAAAGTTCCCTGCGCCCGGAACGAAAGGGAAACGTTCCCGCATGCCTTTCCGGGCGCGATGCGGATCACATGCCTTGCCCCGCGGGCCGGGACACCTCCTCCACCACCTCGCCGATTTCCACCTCGGGCGCGTTGCGCGCGATGTCGGCCAGGGAGACGATGCCGCAGCAGCCGCCTTCCGAGTCCAGCACCAGGATGCGCCGCAGCTGGTGCTCCTCCATGAGGCGTTCGCATTCCTCCAGGGAAGTCTCCGGGACCGTCGTCACCGGGCTGGCGCTCAGGATGTCGCCGGCCGTGAGCTCCAGCGGATTGCGGCCCTCGGCGACGGCCCGGCAGGTGATGTCGCGATCGGTGATGATGCCGATGGGCTTCCAGTTCTCCTGGTCCTCCACCACCGGTATCGCGCCGCAGTCGTTCTCGACCATCATGCGCGCCACTTCCTCCAGGGTAGTGGTCGGGATGCAGCAGATGGGGTTCTCGGTCATGATGTCCTTGACGTTCATGGCGCCCTCCTCTCGATGGAATCGCCGGTTCCCGGGCCGGGGGACAGGACCGTCCGGGCCTCCTCCGGCTCGTACAGGCGGGCCAGGTTCCGGTTGGCCGGCCCGTTGATGACCACGCCGCGCCTGTCGAACCGGGACCCGTGGCAGGGGCAGTCCCAGGTCTGCTCCGAGCTGTTCCAGTTCACGACGCACTTGAGGTGCGGGCAGATGGCGGACATGTGGTGGAATGCGCCGTCCTCGTCCCGGTAGACGGCGACCGGCCGCATGCCGTGCTTGACGAGCGCCCCCTGCCCGGGCTGAAGCGAACTCTCCTCGCGCGTCGGGGATCCGCGCACCCAGCCCGCATAACGGGCGGCCGTCTTCAGGTTGTGGCGGGTCATCTCCCCCGTCGCCTTGGGGGGCAGCCTGCCCGGCCGGTATACGCCCGCCCAGGGATTCTCCCTTCCCAGGATCAGATCGGGAATCAGCATGCCGGCGATGACGCCGTGGGTCAAGCCGTTTCCGGAGTCCCCGGTGGCGATGTAGAGGTTGTCGTCGGAGCCGGGATTGCGCCCGATGTACGCCAGGCCGTCCAACGTCTCGATGATCTGGCCCGACCAGCGCCCGAATACATCCCCGGCGGCGGGATAGCGCCGACGGGCCCAGGCTTCGAGATCGGCGTAGCGCCTGTCGAAGTCGTCCGCCTGGCCGACGGGGACGGTCGCAATGACCGCCTGCTTGGCTGTATCGATCAC
>CBILQL010000631.1:0-3322 GCA_966238865.1 uncultured bacterium | reverse complement strand
AGCGGCCGCCGTGCTGGGAACCGGGGAGTCCAAACGCATGAGCGACGTCATCTCCCTGAGCTACACCGTCTTCCCGAGCAAGCCGGGAGACTCCCTGCCCCCGGGCCAGCAACGGGATCTCAGCCAGGGGATCGCCCTCGTCAACCAGGGGGATGCGCCCTTCCTCGCCAAGCTGGGCAGCGTGGACCAGTACGTACTCGACGGCTTCCAGGATGCGTCCCATTACGTGACCCTGACCGCGATCTCCGGGCGGAGCTCGGTGAGCGCCACCTTCACCCGGACCGCGGGAAACAGCCAGGCCATATACCGCATCGATGCCAGGAACCGGTTCGAATTCGTGGGCGCGGGAACCACGGTGAGCGTATCGCGGCCGGGAACCTACCTGGCCGCCGTGGACATCGAGGCGCCGATCCTGGCTCTCCAGGCGACGGACCCCAAGGATTCCACTCTGGTCATGTTCACCCTGCGGGACAACATCATCAATCCCACATGCCTGGTGACGGGGTCGGGTCTGCCCCAGGGCGGCACGACCCTGGTTCCGGATACCAACGGGACGGTGAAAGTCCTGCTCAAGAACACGTCGGACACGCTCAAGAATCTCTGGTTCCGGGCGGTGGCCAGCGACGCGGTGAACCGGACCTCCCTGCCGGCCACCGGGAACGTCTACAGCGTCCCGCTGGAAAAGTCGAACCTGCCGACCCCGACGAATTGGACGATGGGAAAGCCTGAACAAGCCTACGACCTGGTCGGAATCCCGGCCGGAAGCGCGCTGAACCTCACCTGGAAACAGATCCGGGAAGCGAATCCGAACGTGAAGCTGACCGCGCAAATGTTCAAGATCGGCTCCACCAAGGACGACGAAATCAAGTATACCCCCCTCCTCGACAATACGGAATTGAAGCCCGGCATGGCCTTCTGGCTGGGCACCCTCGATTCGCGCATCTCCTCCATCAAGCTGAAAACGTTCCGAAGCCAGGAATCGGATCCTGAAGGACGCTTCCGCCTCCTGCTGAAGCCCGGGTGGAACCTCGTCACCAACCCCTCCCTGGACGTGCTGTTTTGGCCCATGCCGGTGGGCGCCGACGGTTACAATGCGTTCAAGGTGCGCGCGCCCTGGGCATACACCCACGCCATCCCGGATTACGTGCGCACGGATACGCTGACCCCCTGGCGCGGCTATTTCGTGTACAATTCCGACAGCTTGGAGCAGGTTGTGGAACTGCGCTCGACGCCGTACTCCACCCCGCAGAAGCTGGCGGCGGGATGGGAAACGGATCGCCTGGGAATCGAGCTGGATTACGGCCGCCCCGTCACGATCCACCTGGGAGCCCTGAGCTACGCCAAGGACGGCGTGGGCACCGAGGACGAGCCGATGCTGCCCGCCCCATACTCGCTGCAGAACGGCAAGCGACCGCGCGAGGGCTGGTCCGCGCGGGACGGCCGCCGGCTCATGACCGACCTGCTGCGGCTTTCCGGCGAGGTGCTGCGCTGGAAGGTGGTCCTGGAAGGGGCCCCGGCGCCCGGGCGGGATTCCCTGGTGAAGGTGAAGGCCAGCAAGCTTCCGGACGGCTACGAAGCCTGGGCCTGGTCGCATCGTCGCAACCTCAAGGTGCGCCTGGAAACCGGCGCCGCCTATTCCCTTCCCGGCAAAGAGCCCGATACCTTGCTGGTACTGGCCGGTCCGGCCGCCGAGCTGGCCGGCCTGCCGGAGCTGGCCCATGCGGTGGAGACGGTGGACGCCTTCGCCTCGCGCACCGCGAACGGTCGGAACGGACCCCTGCTTCTGCTGTCCCTGCCCACCGACGCCGTGGTCGAGGCCGGCCTGTGGTCGGCGTCGGGACGCCGTCTGGCGGTCATCCATTCCGGACGCCTCGGATCCGGCGAGCACGCCCTCCCCGTTTCCCTCCCCCAGGCGGCTCGGAACTTCGCCGTCATCCGCCTCACTGCCAAGGGAGCGGGCTGGCGGGAAGTCCGTACGCACCGCATCGTGCCCTAGTCGGACCTAGACCCGCAATCCCAATCTTCGCGGAACGTGCGGCGGAGGAAGTGCCGTTCTCTGGCTCTCCGGCTTCCTTCCAGCTATATTTCACCCCGCTCACCGCGCGGCGAATACCGCGTCATCGTGCCATGCCATCGACTTGATCCCGGGGAATGGGGTTTTGAAAGCGTTTTTGTCCATCCGCCCGTTCCTCGTTCCCCTGCTTTCCGCCGCGACCTGGTCCCACGCGCAGATCGATACGCTGGATCCCGCGAATCGGCCGCCCGAAGTGTCCCTGGAATGGCCCGCCCAGGATGCCATCTTGCGCCGCGACGCGGCCTACACGCTGTCCGCCCGGGCCTCGGATCCGGATCTCGAAGCCGTCTCCGTGACCTTCCTGCGACGGGTCGGCCTGGGCTCGCATTGGACCGCCATCGGCACCGTGAACGACCCCCCGTATACCCTGGAGTGGATTCCCGACCTGGGATCGGTGCAATCGCTGCGGGTCCAGGCCACGGACCCGCACGGCGCGACGGCGTTTTCGGATTCGGTGGAGGTGACCGTCACCGGGCCCAACCAGCCGCCGGGCGACGTCGTCCTCACGGCGCCGGCCGAGGGAGCCAGCTTCGCCGGCGGCCAGGCCATCCAGATGGCGGCCTTTGCCGAGGACGGGGATCCGGTGGGCCCCGGCATCAGCCGCGTGGAGTTCTACCACGACGACACCCTGATCGCAACAGACAACGCGGAGCCCTTCACGGCGACCTGGGAGGGCGGACCGTCGGGCATCCATTCGCTGAAGGCGCTGGCCTACGACAACCATTCTCCCCCCGCCACGGCGGCATCGGCGGCCGTGCGCGTGACCATACGCCCTCCCAACGCGAAGCCGGTCGTCTCGGCCCCGGCGGCCGATCCCCCGGGCCCGCTCGTGGCCCTGGCCGCCACCTCCCTGCGGGCCGATGCCGAGGATGCGGACGGGAACGTGGTCCGGGTGGCGTTCTACGACAACGGGACGCTGCTGGGCCAGGACACCGCGCAGCCATTCGCATGGCAGGCCTCCGCCCTGGCGGCCGGAATCCATCGGTTCTCGGCGCGCGCCTATGACAATGCCGGCGATTCCTCGGACATGTCGCCGCAGACGGAGGTGAAGGTAGCCGCCAACCAGCCGCCTGTAGCCAGGGCGGGCCGCGATACCTTCGCGATCCGCCCCGCGAACACCTTGGTCCTCGACGGATCGGCGAGCAGCGATCCGGAGGGCTCCGGCCTCTTCTATCACTGGTCGGCGCCCCAGGGTTCCGGCGTCACCTTCAGCGATGAGCGCGGCGGTTTCGTGATCAAATCCGCGAC
>CBILQL010000630.1:0-3325 GCA_966238865.1 uncultured bacterium | reverse complement strand
CCTGCTCCGGGTGGAGGCCCCGGGCTTCCGGATTGCGCTCCCGGCGCTCGCCCTCGACGGCGTCCTGCACCACGCGCGCTCCGCCGGGAACGCCGCCGCCCGCCGGGAGGCATCCCCTTCCCTGGCACGCCGCACCGCCTCGGCCGAGCCTGCGGCCGCTCCCCTGTATGACGTCCTCGTCGCCGCCAAAGCCGGCTTCCAGAAGGCCTACGTCAGCCTCGCCAGCTCCGACTCCGCCGGCATCGCCATCCGGATGCTGCCGGAGGGCGCTCCCAGGTTCAGCTTCTTCGTGGCCAGCATGCGCACCCTGCAGGAGCTGGCCAAGGACGACAAGGGCTTCGGCGGCGACCTGCGCTTCGGCGAGACGGGAGCGGGGGCGGGCCTGCGGGGCGCCGACAAGCTTTGCGCCACCATCGCCGAGAAGAGCATGCAGGGCTCGGGGGTGAAGGGCTGGCGGGCCTTCCTGAGCGTGTCCGCGGATGCCCATGGCCGGCAGGTGAACGCCATCGACCGGGTGGGACCCGGCCCCTGGTACGATCGCACGGGGAGGGTCCTGGCCACGGCCAAGGCCGATCTGCTGAACGTGCGTCCCGCCAACGCCGATCCCGTCATCGCGCTCAACCTGCCCAACGAATTCGGCGTCCCGAACAAGCGTCCCGACCCCAACCTTCCGGAAGAGGACAACCACCACATGATCACCGGGACGCACACGGACGGCAAGCTGAAGTCGGCGTCCTCGACGTGCAAGGACTGGACCTCCGCCGACGGCGCCACGGGGGGCAAGCCCGGAGCCGGGCTGGCCTGGCCCCGCGGCGGCACCGTGAACCCCAGCGGTTCCGGCTCCCATTGGATGGCCATGCTGGACCTTCCCGGCTGCGCGCCGGGCGTCGAGGTCGAAGAGTCCGGCGGTCCGAAACCCGGCGCCAACACCATCGGCAGCGGCGGCGGCTACGGCGGATTCTACTGCTTCGCCTTGAATCCCTGAACCGGGCATTTCCCGTCCGCCCACCAGGCGCGCCCCTCGCAACCGGGTATCTTCTTCCCATGCCCTCCCCTGCCCTCCGTACCCTGGACTTCCTCCGGGACATTTCCGGGAAGAAAACCCTGCTCGGCATCCACAACGATTTGAAATCCGGCGGGCCGTCCCACTTCTCCGACCGATTCCACGGCCTCACCGGCAAGCACCCGGCCTTGTGGAGCGGCGACTTCCTCTTCGACGATCGCGCCGCCCGCCGCTGGGAGGTGACGCTGGAAGCCGAGCGCCAATGGCGGGCCGGGGCCCTGGTCAACCTGATGTGGCATGCCTCGCCGCCCAACCAGGGACCCGCCTGCGCCTGGGAAGGCGGCATCCTGAGCCGTCTCACCGACGCGGAATGGACGGACCTGGTCACGGAGGGCGGGACCCTGAACCTGGCCTGGAAAGCCCGCATGGACGAGGTCGCGCCCCATCTGGCCTACCTCGCCGGGAAAGGTGTGGAGGTTCTCTGGCGGCCCCTGCACGAGATGAACCAGGAGAAGTTCTGGTGGGGCGGAAGGCCCGGCCCCGCCGGCGGCGCGCAATTGTTCCGGATCACCCACGACCACTTCACCCGCGCGAAGGGCCTCCGCAACCTCGTTTGGACCTGGGACATCCAGGATCTGCGCTTCGACTGGGACGGCTACCATCCCGGCGATGCCTATTTCGACCTCCTGGCCCTGGATGTGTACAGCATGGGCTTCACGGACCGCCTGTACGCGGAAATACTGCGCCTCGCCGGCGGCAAGCCCATCGCCCTGGGCGAGGTGGCGGAGTTCCCGTCCCCGGAGATCCTCCGGAGGCAGCCGCGCTACGCATTCGCGATGGGCTGGGCCGACGTGGCCTTCAGCCGTAACTCACCGGAAACCCTCCGGGAGCTGGCCGCGGCCGCGGGAACGGTGACCAGGGAGGACATGCCGGGCTGGGGCGGGCGGAAGCCGGCCTGAGACTCCTGGCCTGGTGCTGGGGATGGAGTCATGTGGATTGTGCGCCACCTCCATCCAGGAGGAGAAGCCCAAAAACCCAAAACCCCTGGGTTTATCGGCCTTGACGCTGTATCCCAAACGGGGTATCTTAAGACAAGGCCGCCAATTTGCTATTTTGCCAGATTGCTTTCCTGCCAAGGAGTCACGACCATGTCCAAGACCGCAATGATCCGGGCCCGGACCGATGCCCGCCTCAAGGAGCAAGTCGAGCAGATCTTCGATCGGCTAGGCCTAAACACCACCGCCGCCATCAATATGTTTTACCGGCATGTGCTCATGACCAAGGGCATCCCCTTCGACGTGAAGATCCCCAACGCAACCACGCGCAAGGCTATGAAGGATGCCGAGGCGGGCCGTACCGTCAAAGGGTTCAAGAATACCGCCGAACTCTTCCGTAGCTTGAATAGCTGATGTGGGAAGCGGAGTATACCAAGCAATTCAAGAAGGATTTCAAGCGCTGTACGAAGCGGGGCCTCCCCCTCGCGAGCCTTCAATCAATATTGGATTTCCTGCTGGAGGGGAAGCCTTTGGCCGAGCGGCACCGAGACCATCCGCTCAAAGGTGACTACGTCCATCACCGGGAATGCCATATCCAACCGGACTGGCTGCTCATCTACCAGAAGGACGACGCCCGCCGGATTTTGAAGCTCGTCCGTACGGGCACCCATAGCGACCTATTCGACGAGTGAGATCCTGCGTACCCGGATAAGTGCCGGGATTGTGAACCGCCCGGTCCGGGACCCCTATCTGCGTTCCCCTCGCTCCGCGCCGCCGCCACCTTCTTCCTCTCCCCTATCCGCGGCCTTCCCGCTGGCTTCGAGATAGCGGATAGTCTCCTCGTAGCGGCCGTCCTCACGCTCCACGTAGTGTCCCGCGACCCCGCCCTCGCGCTTGACCGGCTGGCTCATCAGCGCCTCGCTCAAGTGGATGGCAGGACCTGGGGCTTGGCCAGGAGGTAGTCCGCCCCGAAAACCTCCAGGACCCACTCCGCGACCTGGTCGACCCAGTCCTCCTCCTCCTCGCTGAGGGGACAACCCGGCTCATCGAAATCGTCCATATCCACCCCGGGCAGCGCCGGCGCCAAGCCCCGCATAGGACCCTGGCGCCCATCCCCACTCTACGCCAGGACCAAGCCGCCTGTCAACGCGCCGACACCCGTTCGCGCCGTAAAAACCATGGTGGCCGGGCAATATGAAGTTGCGATGCTATTGAACCAAGTTGACTGGTCAATGTACCGCCCGTTCTACGAGTCAGAGAAACCACAGGCCCCGCATGGGGCCGAGGACCCCACGGGACGAAAAATGACGGCCCTTAGCCGTCATTT
>CBILQL010000629.1:0-3329 GCA_966238865.1 uncultured bacterium | reverse complement strand
GCGGGCCGGAGAAGGTCAAGGTGCTTCCCAGGCCCATGCCGATGCGAGGGTCCATCGTTCCGAAAGGCCACGTCGTCCGGGATGGGAAGGAGCCGTCGGGAGGCTGGTGGAGAAGCTCCCGGGGAAACCGGCCTTCGCCTGAGGCGATGGGAACGGTACCGGTCGCCAGGATGGAAAATGCCGCCAGCTCCGTTCGCCAGGGAAGCGAAGCCTTCAAGGACAGGCGCAAGTCGCCGATGCCGCCGCCCTGGTAGTCGGGGACGCCGCCGCCCCAAATGGATTCGTAGTAATAGGGCAGCCCCAAGGCGCCGTCCAGGCCCGCTCCGAGACCGAAGGCCAATACCCCCTGGGAAGCCAGGAACACGCCGTTCATGGGATTCTTGGCCTTTGTTTTCGGAGTCGGTTTCCAGAAGAGAATGTCCGGCTGGCCATGCCCGGTGCCGGATGCGCCAAGCACGAATTCTCCGGGCTTCAGGGACAGAGAGGAGAATGCGCCGTCCACTCCCGGGAGTCCGCTTTGCCCCAAGGAGAAGCTGGAAGGCGTAATGGGTTCCGCCTCCGCCTGACGGACCTGGAGAACGGCCAAAACCATGGCCGTCCAGGTCAGGAAAAAGGCGGGAAAGCGCATGGTTGTGATTATAGAGCAGCCAGCCCATTTTCTCAAGCCATACGGGGAAGGACTATCCTATTTTTCCCCATTCCGGATGATTTTCGCGGAAGATCCAGCCATGCCAGTCACCGAAATATTCCACCTCGAAACCGCGGAATCGACCATGGATGCCGCGCGGGCTGCTTACCGGGGGCAGGACTTCCTGCTGGTCACCGCCGCGGTGCAGACCCGCGGCAAAGGCACCCGGGGCCGGGTCTGGCAAAGCCCCGCCGGAAACGTGCATATGACGGTGGGCATCCACCGCTGTCATCTTCCCCCGCCCCGGTTGGCACTCCTGCCCCTGGAAATAGGCGTCCTGCTCTGGGAGGAAGCCGCTTCGCGCATTTCCGCCGAGGCCCGATCCGGACTCACCCTGAAATGGCCGAATGATTTGCTGCTGGGGGGCGCGAAGACGGCCGGAGTCCTCATCGAGGGGCATGGCGAGATGATGCTGGTGGGCGCCGGAGTCAACGTCGCCATGGCTCCCGATGTCGCCGACGGCGGCTCGCCTGCCGCCTGCCTGTCCCGGGCCGGGATGCCGGCGGGCGGCGCACGGGAGTTCGCGGAGGGCTTCTATCGGCGCATCCTGGACGCGTTCCGGGACCCAGACGGCTTCGATCCGGATGCGGTGCTGCTCGCCTGGCAGAGCCGGACGGATTGGGACCGCTGGCACAAGCTGAGGGATCGGGAGGGCTCTCCGCCCGTGCAGCCCGTGTCGCTCAACCGGCAGGGACACCTGCTGGTCCGCCACATGGATGGCGCGACGGAATGGCTGGTCTCCGAATACCTGGCTTGACGGCCGGGCCTTCGGGGCGGACGCCGGTCGGCGCGGAGAAAGGTCTTGACGGCCTAAGGGACGATTTCGGTGCTGTGGGTGACGCGGATGGCCGGGTCGAGGGAGGCCGAGACCGAGCAGTACTTCTCGACCCCGAGACTGACGGCCTTCTGGGCCTTGGGCAGGTCTTCGGCTTTGGCGCCCCGGACCAGGAAGCGGAGATGGACGTTCACGAACGGGGACGGCACGGCGCCTTCCTTGCGATCGCCTTCCACTTCGATGCCCACGGAGGAGAACTCCACCCGCGATTTCTTGAGGATGTTGACGACGTCGATGGCGGCGCAGCTCCCGGCGGCCACCAGCAGCAATTGCATCGGCCGGAAGCCGCTTTCGTCGCCGCCGATGGACTTGGAGGCCCCTATGTCCACGCGGGCGCCGTCCGCGGCCAGGGCGTGGAAATGGAAATCGGGGGTGCCGGTGAGGGTGACCTTCATTGGAACGCGTTCACGAAATCCTGGGTGGACTTGAACTTCTCCATGGCCTGGATGGCGGCCGGCATCTGGTTGGCCTCGGTGAGGTTGGCCAGATAACGGCGGAACTTGGAGGCGGCCTTGAAAATCTCCGGAGGCATGATCAGCTCCTCGCGGCGGGTGCCGGACATGCCGATGTCGATGGCCGGGTAGATGCGCTTCTCGGCCAGGCGGCGGTTGAGGACGAGCTCCATGTTGCCGGTGCCCTTGAACTCCTGGAAGATCACCTCGTCCATCTGGGAACCGGTCTGCACCAGGGCGGTGGCGATGATGGTGAGGCTGCCGCCTTCCTCCAGCTTGCGGGCGGCGCCGAAGAACTTCTTCGGCTCCATGAGGGCCTTGGCGTCCACGCCGCCGGACAGGGTCCGGCCCGAGGACTTGAGCTGGTTGTTGTAGGCGCGCGCCATGCGGGTGATGGAGTCGAGCAGGATGACCACGTCCTTGCCGGCCTCGACCTTGCGCTGGGCGATGTCGATGACCATCTGGCAGAGGGCGATATGCTCCTCGATGGGCTTGTCCAGGCAGGAGGCGTACACCTTGCCCTTGACGCGCCGATTGAGGTGGGTGACTTCCTCGGGCCGCTCGTCGATGAGCAGCAGCAGGATTTCGGCATCCGGGTGGTTGTGGGCGATGCCGTTGGCGATCTTCTCCATCAGGATGGTCTTGCCGGTGCGCGGAGGGGCCACGATGAGGCCGCGCTGGCCCTTGCCGATGGGGGTCAGGAGCTCCAGCAGGATCATGGACTTGTCCACGTCGCCCGGGGAGGAGAGCCGGTAGTTCTCGAAGGGATTGACGCTGGTCAGGGACTGGAAATACGGCGCCGGACGCCATTGCTCCAGCGGCAGGTCCTGCACGCCGAGCAGGGTCATCACCACCTTCTGGCGGTGGTTCTTCTTCATGCGCACCAGGCAATGGATCTTGTGCCCGGACCGGAGACCGAAGCGCTGCACCATCTCGCGGGGCACCAGGATGTCCGCGTCCTGGGACACGAAGCTGGCCTTCTCCGAACGCATGAAGGCATGGCCGCCGTCGGCGACCTGGATGTATCCCGTGTATTCCTCGGTCTCGGAGCGGGGGTCGAAGTCGTTGGAGAAGTCCATGCCGCCGTCGCGGTCGCCGCGGCGGCGCTTCTTGCCTCCGCGGTTCTTGAGCTTGTCCACCTTGGAGCGCTTGCGGCGCCTGCGGGCGCTGTCGTTGCTCTCGTGGGAAATCTGGGTGAGGTTCTGGATCTGCCGGGTGGGGTCGTAGGGCTTCTGTGGCTGCCCCTCGCTGGACTCTCCGGAGTCGGCCGAGTCTTCCTCTTCGAAATCCTCGTCCTCGTCGTCGTCATCGTCCTCGTCGGCCTCCAAGTCCTGGTCCTGCTCGAGGATGTACT
>CBILQL010000628.1:0-3331 GCA_966238865.1 uncultured bacterium | reverse complement strand
GGCGATCTCGATGGCTTCGGACATGCGGCCGGTCCCGGCTTCCCCGGCTTCGGGACGGGCAATATAGGCGACTATGCAGGCGTCTATGCGCAATTCCTGGCTCCCCATGGCATCCTCCCGGAAGCGGGGGCGGAAGCGCCCCTGTCGGAGATCCAAAGGGAATCGGGAAAGTCCCGTTCGTCAAGTACCCGGGCCCGAGGTTCCACGCCGGCTACCCCGGACCCTGCCGATGGCCGACGGGTCCGGCTATCCAGGCAAGCGCCTCCTCGGTGTAACGGGTGATCAGGACGGGAAGGCCGGCGTCTCCGGAGGAAGCCTTCGCGAGTCCGTCCAGGAGCCGTTGGCCGACGAGGACGGCGACGCAGGTATCGCCCAGCTCCCGGCATACGTAATCGGCGGCGGGGAAATGCGAGCAGGTTTCCGGGCGCCAATCGGTCGCCCTGAGATCCACCAGGTAGCGCTTGGGGGAGACGCTTTCCTGAATGTCCTTGCGCATCAGGTTCACGAGATGCCTGAACATGTCCTCGTCGAACCGGCCTCCGCAGATGATGCGGCAGAAGCCATCCAGGTTCTCGATAGAGAGCGTGAATCCAGGAGCGGCCATAGGTTAAAGAAGGGTAAAATTAATAGCTGGTGGAGCGACTTGCCAGAGTGGGGGCGAAATTTGGTACCTTGGCACCGGGTTTTTTCTGCATGTCCATCGTTACCACCGGTTCCAGCGACTCCCGCACCAGCGACTCCCGCAGCCTCCCTTTCGATTCACGCCAGCGCCTGATGCTGACCTTGCTCTGCGGAGCGGATTGCATGGTCGTACTGGATTTTTCCATCGTGAATGTGGCGCTGCCCTCCATCCAACAGGCGCTCGGCTTCACCTCCCAATCCGTCCAATGGCTGCTCACCGGATACGGCCTGGTCTTCGGAGGATTCCTGCTGCTCGGCGGACGCCTGGCAGACATCTATGGTCGCAAGCGCATCTTCCTGATCGGAACCCTGCTCTTCACCTTGGCCTCCTTCCTGGGCGGCATGGCCCAAGGGGCCGGCTTCCTCGTTGCCATGCGATGTGCACAAGGCCTTGGTGCAGCACTGCTTGCACCAGCAGCCCTCGCGCTCCTCATGAGCGTTTTCGAGGAGGGCCCCTTGCGCAACCGGGCCTTCGGCATCTGGGGTACCGTGGCCGCGGCAGGCTATTCCATCGGGGTTGTCCTGGGAGGGATGCTCACCGCCCGCCTGGGATGGCGCTGGATCATGTTCGTGAACGTGCCTCTGGGCCTCCTGGTCCTGGTCACCGCCTGGAAGCTGCTGAAGGAGACCCGGTTGCCCGGCGCCCGGCGCGGCCTCGACATCCTCGGCAGCACCCTGGTCACCGGCGGCCTCATGCTGCTGGTCTATGCCCTGGTGCATGCGTCGGAGTCGGGATGGCATACCTGGGATACCTGGCGGCTGTTCCTGGTGGCCGTCCTGATGCTCGGGCTGTTCGTGATTGTGGAGCGGCGCACCCGCGAGCCGCTCATCCCCTTGCAGATTTTCCTCCTGCCCGGCGTCGGCGCCGCCAACCTGACCATCACCTTGCTCAGCGCCGCCCTGGTGGCCATGAATCTCATCCTCACCTTGCACTTCCAGCAGGTGCTGGGGTTTTCCCCGTGGTATACCGGTCTGGCCTTCCTGCCCCACGGTCTGGCGGCCTCGTTCGCAGGGCCCTGGGGCGGACGACTAGCCAACCGCATCGGCGCCCGCAGCGTCCTGCTGATGGGCGCATCCCTGGTGCTCGTCTGCCTGGGCCTCCTGGCCCTCCTCTCCACCCGCAACACCTTCTGGTTCCATATCCTGCCCCTCACCGTGCTCATGTCCTTCGGGCTCATGCCCGCCTTCGTCACTCTCACCATCCTGGCCACCTCGGGGGCCAAGCCCGAGGATCACGGCCTGGTGTCCGGCATCCTGAACACCACGGGGCAGCTGGGCGGCGCCCTGGGCCTTGCGGTGCTGGTGGCCGTGGCCGCCCATTTCACCGCCGCAGCCACGGCGGCGGGGGCCTCCCAGGCCGAGGCGCTGGTATCCGGATACCGTTGGGCCCTGGGCGCGGGCACCGCCTTCGTGGGCATGGCCCTGCTGGTGGCCTGGATCGGGGTCCGCAAGCGGGGATAGGCTACCCGCCGTTTTGCTACCTTTAAGGACGGGCCGGGCCAGCTCCCGTCCCTCCAGCCGCCATGTCCTCCCCCACCCCGAACCTTCCCCCTTCCCGTCCCAGCGAGCTGCTCGCGCCGGTCGGCGACATGGACATGTGCCGGGCCGCCGTGCATAACGGCGCGGATGCGGTCTACGTCGGCTATCCCGGCTTCAACGCCCGGGGCCGCACGGCGGACCACAGCTGGGAGGCCCTCGCGGACATGGCGGACTTCTGCCGCCGGCACGAGGTCAAGCTCTTCCTGGCCCTCAACGTCCTCATCTTCGAGCGGGAGCTCCGCGAGCTTCTCGACACCCTCCCCCGGGCCCTGGCCCTGGGCGCGGACGCCTTCATCGTCCAGGACCTGGGTTTGGCCCGCCTGCTGCGCCGCCTCTCCCCCGTCCAGGTATTGCACGCCTCCACCCAGATGACGGTGACCAACCACGAGGCCATGGCCCTGACCGCGGACCTGGATCTCGCGCGTTACGTCCTGGGCCGGGAGGTGTCGATCCCGGAGATGGAGACCATCCGGCGCCATACCGGCAAGGAACTCGAGGTGTTCGTCCACGGGGCCTTGTGCGTGGCCTATTCCGGTCAATGCCTGACCAGCGAGGGCTTCGGCGGCCGCTCCGCCAACCGCGGGCAATGCGCCCAGAGCTGCCGCATGGAATACGACCTGATCGTGGACGGGGAGCGCCGCGACCTGGGAGCCCGCCGCTACCTGGTGTCCCCCAAGGATCTGTGCGGCCTCGCCGACATCCCCCGTCTCATGGCCATGGGCATCGACTCGTTCAAGATCGAGGGGCGCCTCAAGACGCCCCAATACGTGGCGTCCGTCACCGGCGCCTACAAGCGGGCCATGGCCAGGCAGGCCCCCGATTCCGCCGGCATCGACGACCTGCAGGTCACCTACTCCCGCGGCTTCTTCAACGGCTGGCTGGACGGCGTGGACCACCAGCGCCTGGTGGACGGCCGCTACGGATCCCACCGGGGGCTGGACATCGGCCGGACGGTCTCGCGCCGGGGGGGCATCCTGCGTGTTACCTCCCGCCGCCCGCTGGCGGCCGGAGAGGGGCTGCTCTTCGACCGTTATCCCGGGGAGGGTCAGGCCGCTGCCGGCAGGCCCGCCGCCCTGGAGTCCTGGGGCGCGCGGATCTATTCCGCCGCGGA
>CBILQL010000627.1:0-3343 GCA_966238865.1 uncultured bacterium | reverse complement strand
AACCGTTCGCCGCCTGCGGCGGACTCACCGCCTCCCCGGCGGCGCGCGGCCTCGCGCACCCGGCGCTGTCCTGATTGTACTTGCGCACAACCAGGCCACCGCCGGTCTGCCAGGGGCTTGCTGGGCTGCCCTTCGCCGTCCGATTTGTAAGACGCCGAGGTTCCTAGCCTGCCCTACGTGAGAGACAAGCGTCTGTCGGAATTGCCCCGAAGAAAATGGCGGCCCGTCTTCCCTGGCGCAACGGTATCGACGGAGCGCACATTCCGCTTCACGCGTTCGGGCACGTCTTTGAGGTCGCGTACGAGGCCTACCCAGGACAGGACGCGCAGCGCATACCAAGTGGGATCGAACTCCCACCAGAAGAAGCCTTGGCGGGCGGAGAGGGGATAGCGGTGATGGTTGTTGTGCCAGCCCTCGCCGAGGGTGAGGAGGGCGACCAGGCCGCTGTTGCGGCTTTGGTCGCCGGTGTCGTACCGCTGCTTCCCCAACATGTGACCGAGCGAGTTGACGCAGAAAGTGGCATGGTAGACGAGCACGGTGGAAACGAAGAAGCCCCATATCAGCATCTGCGGGCCGTCGGTCCCGAGGGAAGGATAGGCCCGGTCGAGGACATGGCCCAGGAGAAAAAGGCCCGCCATGGAAGCAAGGATGGCCGTCCAGTGGTATCGCTCCAGCCAGCGGAGTTCCGGGTAGACGAGGAAATCCCGGATGCGCTCCTCCTTCATGGCGTGGCTGGAGGGATCCAGGAACCACAAGATGTGGCTGCGCCAAAATCCTTGGATGCGCGGGGAGTGGACGTCTTGAGGCGTATCGGAGTACATATGATGCTCGCGATGGTGCGAGGCCCACCAGAGCGGCCCCTTCTGGGCAGCCGCGCATCCGAGGAAGGCGAAGAGGAACTGGACCGGCCGGGAAGTTTGAAAGGAGCGGTGGGAGAAGTACCGATGATACCAGCCGGTGATGGCGAACATGCGGGCCAGATAGAAAGCCGCGCAGACCACGAGGGCGACCGGGCTGATGCCGGTCCATACCACCCCGAGACATGCGGCGTGGATGAGCCAGAAACTGACGCGATTGCGCTTTCGCGAAATCGTGATCCGGGGGAGGATGGACTGCAGACGAATCATAGACGCATAGGCATTCCCCATGGGACGCCCCTTCCTGAACCGGTGGACGAGTCGGGGAGCCGAGGCGGTTCCGGCAACACCCTTACCCTAATAAAATAAACCTATCGCGGCCGTGAATTATCCATCGTGACAAGGTTTTACAACACCTTCGCATGCTTCCTGCTGAAATCTTCGCGCTGCGGCCCCGCGCCCGGATTCCGAAATGCGTGCTTTGATGACCATCCCCATAAAGGCTATTTTGCAGGATGGGAATCCGCTTGTGAAGCGGTGGAAGGCGGATGCCTTGGAACCTCACATTGACGCCGCCCAAATCATCCTCGAGGCGGCCAGGCAACCGTTTCTCGTCCTCGATCCCCAGATGCGGATCTTGTCCGCCAACCCTTCCTTCTGCAAGTTCTTCCGGGTTTCCCTTTCCGAGATCGTGGGGAAGTCCCTGGACCAGGTCTGCAATTGCAGTTGGGACCATCCCAAGCTCAAGGAGGCCTTGCTGGGCCTACCGGCCACGAATCCCTCCTTTGACGACATCGAGATCGAACTGGAATTCCCGGAAATCGGCCGCCGAACGTTGAAGCTGAACGCCCGGGTCGTCGCCCCCAATCTGGGCCCGGAGGCTCACACCGTGCTGTCCATCGAGGACGTGACCGATCTGCTCCGGGCCGAACAGGCGCTGCGCGACTCGGAAGCGCGTTTCCGGCGGCTGTTCGAAACGGCGCAGGACGGGATCCTAATCATGGATGCTGCGACCGGGCGTATCATCCAAGCCAATCCTTACCTCGCCAGACTGCTGGGCCACGCTCCTGAGGACCTGGAGGGCCGGGAACTGCTCGAGCTCGGCTTCTTCGAAACCGCCGACGCCTTCCGCGGGGCCCTGCGGCACCTCCAGGACACCGGGTTCATCCGCTTCGAGGACCTCCCCCTGAGGGCCCGGGACGGCCGCACCATCGAGGTGGAGTTCGTCTGCAACGTGTATCCGATGGGGGAGCGGAACATGATCCAATGCAACATCCGGGACGTCGGGGAGCGCAAGCGGGCGGAGCGGGCCCTCAGGGAGACCGAACGAAAGCTGCGGAAGTCCCAGAAGATGGAGGCCATCGGTACGTTAGCCGGCGGCGTGGCTCATGAATACAATAATCTCCTCACCGCCATCAACGGCTTTGCGTCGCTCTCCCTGGTGGAGACTGGCCCTGGGGAGCCGCTGCACGGATACCTTTCGGAGATTGCGCAGGCCGGCGAGCGGGCCGCCACCCTGACGAAGCAGCTTCTCGCCTACAGCCGCCGACAGGTGATGGCGCCCCGGCTCGTGGATCCCAATGCCCTCGTCTCCCGCGTCATCACCCTTGTGGAGCGACTGGTGGAGGAGAATATCGGCCTTGAGCAGTACCTCGACCCGGATATCGGACTGGTGAAGGCGGACCCGGGCCAGATCGAGCAGGCCCTCCTGAACCTGGTGCTGAACGCCCGGGACGCCATGCCCCAGGGGGGAAGGCTCATCATCAAGACCGGCCGAGCTTCCCTGGACAAGGGGGGCACGGACCCGCAGGACGTCCCCCCGCCCGGAGAATATGCGCTGCTCTCCATCAGCGACACGGGGGTGGGGATGGATGAGGAGATGCAGGCGCGCATCTTCGACCCCTTCTACTCGACCTATGGCATCTCCAAGAGCGGCCTGGGGCTGTCCATGGTGCATGGGGTGATTGCGCAAAGCGAGGGATATGTGGCCACGGAAAGCGAGCCGGGCCGGGGCTCCACCTTCAAGATCTTCCTGCCGCTGGCGGGCCAGGGCCCGAACGGGGGGGGGGGCGAGTTCCTGACCGGACCCTGAGGACTGGGAGCGCCCCTTCGAAGGCCCGTGAGGGGCTCATCAGACGGAGCCGAGTCCTTTTCACATTCATGGCTACGTATTCTCTTAATTGGATACTGCTTCTGCCTTAACAAACAGGTCAAGTCTGTAATCCCGGTGAGGCTGGAGAAATCGCCCAACGTGGGCATGGCGAAATATTTTCATACTTCGCCATGCTCAGAAGATAAAGGTTTAACAGCGCCTATCAGCACTAAGAAGGAGACAAAACCGGCGCGCGAAGAAAGGAGGGGGGCGGGAGATACGAAAGCCATCGTTCTTAGTCTTTTCCATCGTGTGTGGGGGCACTCTGCGGGCCGTGCCGGCCCTTGGCCTGCGGCGCATGCAACACGCGGCATGCCGGCAGCTTGCTTCGCTA
>CBILQL010000626.1:0-3344 GCA_966238865.1 uncultured bacterium | reverse complement strand
GGAACGCGACCCTCGCCACGCCGGCCCAGCTCACCGGCGCCATGAATCTGCAGGGGAAGGGGTGGTGGGCGTCGGAGCCGGGGAACCCGAGCCGGAGCCGGGCGGAGGTCAACATCGCCAACGCGGTGCCCGGCGGCGACCATCCGTGGCACGTACACCAGGGCCAGTGCGGCGACAACGGCCCGATCGTCGGACCCGCGACGTCGTATCGGTCTCTCGAGGTGAACAACGACGGCAAGGCGACGGCGACGGCTGACCTTCCGGTCGCAATCCCGACGTCGGGGCAGTACTACATCAACGTGCACGCCTCGGCGAACAACATGGGGACCATCATCGCCTGTGGAAACCTGGCGCCACCCATCAAATAGCCGGCGTGGCCGCGTCAGCTCCTAGGAGTCGTGGGCCTTCGGGTCCACGCTCTCGCGGATGAGACCGGCCACGGCGCCAAGGGGGCCTGGGAAAGCATGCCCATGTACGGCACGCCGGCCGACAAGGGGCTGCCGTCCCTGCGCGGCCTCAAGGAAATCGCGAACATGGTCCGCCTGGGAAGGCGGATCCTGCACGTGGCGAAGGCGGAGGGCGTGAAGCTCATCCACGCCCACTCACCGGTCCTCAACGCCCTGCCAGCGATCTGGGCGGGCCGCAAGCTCCGCCTCCCGGTGGTCTACGAAATCCGCGCCTTCTGGGAGGATGCGGCCGTCCTGCACGGGTCGACCACCGAGGACAGCCTGCGCTACCGCGCGACGCGCCTGTTCGAGACCTACGCCTGCCGGCGGAGCCACGCCGTGGTCACCATCTGCGAAGGCCTCAAGAGCCAGCTGCTGGAGCGGCGGATACCCCGGAAGAAGATCTTCGTCCTGCCCAACGGCGTGGACACCCTCAAGTTCCAGCCCTCGGCGAACGCCGGCACTTTGCGGGCTTCGCTCGGCCTGCAGGGCAAGCAGGTGATCGGGTTCATCGGCTCGCTCTACCGCTACGAGGGGCTGCAGCTCCTGGTGGAAGCCCTGCCGGACCTGGCGGCTCGCTTCCCGGACCTGCGCTGCCTCATCGTCGGCCAGGGTTTCGGGGAGGAGGAGAAGGAGCTGCGCGAGCTGGCCGCGCGCCTGGGGGTCGCCGACAGGATCCACTTCTCCGGGCGCGTGCCGCACGAGCAGGTCCTGGACTATTACGCCCTCATCGACATCCTCGTGTATCCCCGCGTCCGCTCCCGGCTCCTGGAGCTCGTCACGCCGCTGAAAATCCTCGAAGCCCTGTCCCTGCAGAAGGCGGTGGTGGGGAGCGATGTCGGCGGCATCCGGGAGATCATCGAGGATCGCGAGAACGGCCGCCTGTTCAAGGCCGACAGCAAGACGGACCTGGTGAGCACGCTCGCCGGGCTGATCGACGACAAGGCGGAGCAGGCGCGCCTGGCTCTCAACGGCCGCCGGTACGTGCTCGAACGGCGCAACTGGGACACCTTGATCGAAAGCCACCGCGAAGCCTACCGCCACGTCGGCCTGAAGGTCTGAGGACGGGCGGCCCTCCTCTTGGCGCTGGACGTCTTCATCACGGTGGATGTGGAGCATGCCGGCTCCTCCCATGCGCGGAGCCGTCCCGGCACGCGCCTGCCCCCGGCGTCCCTGGAATGCCGGGACGGGAACCGGGCGCTGGGCCTGCCGCTCCTGCTCGACATCCTGGCCGGGCACGGTCTCAAGGCCACGTTCTTCGTGGAGCCCCTCTCCCGCCACTACTACGGCGACGGGCCGATGGCGGACGCCGTCGCGATCCTGCTGCGGAAGGGCATGGACGTCGAGCTCCACGCCCACCCCGCCTGGCTGCGCTTCGCCGACGGCCGGGAGCGCTCCGACAAGCTGTCCGCCTTCCCGGCCCAGGAGCAGCTGGAGATCCTCGCCCATGCCCGGGACCTCCTGCGAAGCTACGGGGCCGAGGCCCGGGCCTTCCGCGCGGGCGGGTTCTGCGCCGACAACGCGACCTACGGGGCGCTCCGCAGCCTGGGCATCCGCTACAGCTCCAGCTACAACCTGTCGCAGCTGGGCGGAGATTGCCGCATCGACGTCCCCGGGCCCCGCAACGACGTCTTCGCCGCGGAAGGCTGCCTCGAGGTGCCGCTGACGAATTACCTGGTGCGCGACTTCCGCAAGGGGCTCGGCTATGCGGCCAAGCATTTCCAGGCGGGGAACACCCCGTTCTCCCGGGGAAAGGCCCTCCTGGAATCGGCCCATGCCGCCGGCATGCGCTGCGTCACCCTGCTGCTGCACAACTTCGAATTCGTCCGGCGCGACGGCAGGGAGTGGTTCCTGGGGCCGTTCCGGGAGCACGCGGCCGTGGTGCGGGGGTTCCGGGACACCTGCGCCTTCCTCGCGGAGAATCCGGAGCGGTTCCGCGCGGTGACGTTCGCCGACCTGGAGCCCGGCTGGCCGTTCCCGGATGGCGGCCCCGGGGAGGCGGCCTGCCACCTGCCCAAGGTCCCGGGCATCTACCTGCCCCTGTAGTCGGCCGCGCTTTCCGGGAAGGGGCCGTCCGCCTCAGGGAGCGACGGTAGCGGGCGAGTTGTTCTCCCGGCTCTCTTCCAGGAGGAGGTAGGTGATGTAGACGGTCAGGACGGTGCTCGCGATGGTGGCGACCTGGGCGACGGCCCCGAGGCTTTCCCGGACCCAATACCAGGTGCCGGCATTGTCGCGCGGTACGGGTATGATGCAGATGTCACCGGACCGGATCCCGGCGCCTTGCAGGGTCCTGGCGGCGGAATACTCATCCAGGAAGTTGATGTCCAGCGTCCGCTCCCCCCGCTGGACGGTGATCTTGTCCAGGTTCCGTTCGCCGGCGATTCCCCCGGCCTCGTATACCGCCTCCCAAAGCGTCGTCTTGGGGCTGACGTAATACTGGCCCTGGCGGACGAAATGGCCGAGCAAGGTGAGCCGGATGGCCGGCGTGGCATGGATATGGGTGTCCCGGAGGTGGTTCGACAGCTTCTGGCCCAGGAACTCCTCCACCTCGCCGCGGGTCCTGCCGCCGACGAGCACCCTCCCGATCACGGGCACCTCGGCGAAACCGGCGGAGTCGATGGGATATCCGCCGTTCAGGAAGGAGCCTGTATCCAGGGGGACCTCTAGGCGAATCGCCTCGCCGGGAACGAAACGATCGTCCGACGGAGCCGTGACCAGGGTCGCCTGGGCTCCGGCTTCGCCCATGGCCGCCAGCGCGGCGACGAGAAGCGCGTGCCAACACGCGCGGCGCGGCGATCTGGAAAAGGCCCGGACTTCTCTGATTGCGAGCATGCGGATACCTCGACCGAAAAAACCACCAGAAAGTAAGAAAACAGGTGGCGGCCTACAACTTTGTTG
>CBILQL010000625.1:0-3361 GCA_966238865.1 uncultured bacterium | reverse complement strand
GGGGTGCAGCCCCACCCGGGCGAGCAGATCGGCCACCGCCTGCCTGAGGTGGCGGGGCTCGTGCACGCGGTGCGCCCGCATGGGCTCGGCCCGGATCTCGTAGACGGTGTGCCGGGGGTTCAGGGACGTGTAGGGGTCCTGGAACACGATCTGGTACTCCCGGCGGAACGGATCCCACGAGGAGGCATCGGCGATGTCGAGGACGCGGCCGCCCCGGGCGAGGGTGCCGCCGGTGGGCTTGACCAGCCCGAGCAGGGAGTAGCCGAGGGCGCCCGTGCCGCATCCGCTCTCCCCCACCACCGAGACCACCTCGCCCTGCCCGATGGAGAAGCTCACCCCGTTAAGGGCCTTCACCCATCCCGTGACCTTGCGGAACACGCCGCCGGTGACCGGGAACCAGGTGCGAAGGTCCTTCACCTCCGCGAGGGCGGCGCCGGGGGCGGCCCCGGAAGGGGCGGCCGCTGGAAGGACGGCGGGCCCGGTCACGGGGTGACTCCGGCGGGACGGGCCTCGGGATGGACGTCCGGGAGCGGCGCGGGGCCGTGCTCGTGCAGGAAGCAGGCCACGCGGCGGCCCGTCCCGCCCGGGAAATCGGCGGGCTTGCGGACGCAGGCCGCGAAGGCGTGCGGGCAGCGCTCGCGGAAGCGGCAGCCTTCGTCGTAGTCCGCGGGCCGCGGCACCTGCCCGGGAATGGGCCGGGGTCGCGAGTCGGCCCGATCGAGGCGCGGAAGGGCGTCCAGGAGGCCGCGGGAGTAGGGGTGCAGGGGGTTCCGCAGGAAGTCCGCCACCGGGCTCTCCTCCACGATGCGGCCCGCGTACATCACCCCCACCCGGTCGGCGTACTGGGCCACCAGGTTGAGGTTGTGGGTGACCATGAGCAGGGCGGCGTCGAACTCCCGGCGCAGCTCCTCGAGGAGCTCCATGATCTGCGCCTGCACGGTGACGTCCAGGGCGGTGGTGGGCTCGTCGGCTATCAAAAGGGCTGGATTCAGACTAAGGGCCATGGCGATCATCACCCGCTGGAGCATGCCGCCCGACATCTGGTGGGGGTAGGCGTCCAGCACCCGGGAGGGATCGGCGATGCCGACCCGCTCCAGCAGGAACCGGATGCGCTCCTCGGGATTCCCGGAATACTCATGGTAGCGGAAAGGCTCCAGCAATTGCCGCCGGATGGTCCATAGGGGATTCAGGGCCGCTCCGGGCTCCTGGAAAATCATGCCGATGCCGGAGCCGCGCAAGGACCGCAAATCGTCGATGGGAAGGGACAGGATATCCCGGCCCTGGAACAGGATGCGGCCGCCGAGCACCCGTCCCCCGGGGGAGGGCAGGAGCCGGAGCAGGGAAAGGCAGGTGACCGATTTGCCGCAGCCGCTCTCCCCCACGAGGCCGTAGGCCTCTCCGGGGGCGAGGGTGAAGCTGACCTTGTCGGTGATGGCCACCGTCCCCTCATCGGAATCGAAGCCGATTGAGAGATCCTGGACCTCGAGAAGCGGAGCTGGAGAGGCCTGCACGGGATCAATCTACATACCCGCCGTTCCGCATGAAAACGCCATCCGACATCCCAGGATGTCCCCAGTGAACTCCCGAATTGACCGTTTTCAGGCAAATTTTGAGGGTTCTGCTCTCTTTTTGGGTGCAATTGGGATTTTTTCGGCGCCCTCAGTCCCAACTATTCCTGTATATTTAGCCAGCGTGCGCTATAATTGGACACTGGCGCATTCTCGTGGGGGTTGGATATGGGACGGATGAAGGGGATCCTGGGCATCCTGACGCTGGCTGTCGCCGGACAGGCGGTTGCCGCGGATCAAATCTGCAATCTCGCCGTCCAGGTCTGCCCCAAGACCCTGGAAGGCGCCACCATCAACGTCCCCGAGGACGTGATCTGGCTGGAGCCCAAGCTGCCCTTCTGCCCCGAGCAGGTGCAGGTCCAGACCGGCGCCACCTCTCCCCCGCCCTCCATCGTCTTCATCATCGACAAGTCGGGCAGCATGAGCGACAACAGCGGGAGCGGGAACGACCCCGACGAAGCCCGCTTCACCGTGGTCCGCGACCTGCTGGACACCATCTACAGGGCCAGCCCGGACGCCGAGGTGGGCCTGGCGATCTTCTCCCGCCGCCTGCAATTCGACGTGCGCGACAACCCCACCTTCCTCAAGTCCGCCTTCCCCGACGACACCACCATGGGATTCGACGCCTACGTGCCGCTGACGCGCCTCAACCAGGCGGTAGGCTCGGTGCGCGGAGTCGACACCCTGAAGGCCATGCTCAAGGCTACCTGACCTACGCGACCACGCGCCCGTCCAGCCGCGTGAACAACTCCATCGCCGCGGACAACGTGCGCGACGGGACCGACATCACCCTGGGATTCGACGCCGCCAAGGAGGCCATGAAGGCTTCCAAGGCGGATCCCGCCAACCGCTATTTCATCTTCCTCTCCGACGGCGAACCCACCGCGCTGGACGTCATCCGCCAGGCCCGGCGGGACGCGTTCCAGCAGGGGGCGGCCACGCCCACCACCTTCACCGTGTTCTTCAAGGCCGGCAACAACCCGACCGTCCCCAACACGATCCGGACCATGACCGAGAACATCCGGGCCAACGGATATTCGACCAGCAACCCCAAGTCGAACTACTGGGCCATCAACCTGCCGGGCACCCAGCTGATGAGCCTGCTCCAGAGCAACGTGCTCAACCCCATCCTCGCCAACCGCGCCGCCACCGCCGCCAGCGCCACCCTGGTCTCCGGAACCACCACCTTGACCAGCTCCGGCCAGCAGGACTCGAGCTTCCTCTTCCCCAGCCGCGTCCCCCTGGCCCCGACCCAGACCAGCGTGCAGCTCACCTACAACTACACCTACATGGACTCCGGCAAGACCAAGACCCACCAGGCCACCTATACCCTCAACATCCGCCGGACGGCGGCCGGCACGCCGCCGCCGGGAGTGACCACCATCTGCAAGGATCCCGGGGACATCATCCTCACCCACAAGGGAACGCCCGTCAACATCGTGACCGCCGATCACGAGAACCTGGACGTGAAGCTCGTCCTGCCGGGCGGAGAGGTCTGCGCCAATTGCCAGGTCACGGTCCAGCCCCACGCCAACCGGGCCGGGAAGGACAACCAGGCGGTGGAGGTGAAGCCCGCGGGCGGCACCAGCTACACCGGCAGCTTCGGCCGCGAGACCAGCACCGCTTCCGTCGCCAACGACGGCAAGCTCCAGCACCTGCCTACCGACAGCATCGTGGTCACCTGGGTGAATCCGCAGAACCCCCTGGACGTGATCCGCAAGGCCTTCCCCTACCGGGACGTGCGCACGGCCCTGGTGGTCGCGAACCACAACACCTATTCCAAGGCCGACAAC
>CBILQL010000624.1:0-3362 GCA_966238865.1 uncultured bacterium | reverse complement strand
CCCTGCGGTAGGATTCGATCGTGCGTGCGCGTGGCTGGCCTTGATCGTGCTGGGGTTCGAGAGCGTCAAGGAGATGGCCCTGTCGTTCTCGGTGCTGAGCAGCCTCAAGGGGGAGAACAGCCGGCATTTCGACATCAGCCGGTTCTGGCAGCATAGCGTCTCCGTGGGCGCCGGCTCGCGGATGCTCGCCCGCGAGGCCTGCTACCGCCTGGCCGGCGAGGCCTTCGTCGCGGGCCTGCTCCACGACATCGGCAAGGTGGTGCTCAGCCAGTATCTTCCGGAGGAGTTCGCCGAGGTCCAGGACCGCATCTGGGAGCGGGACCAGCCCTGCGAGGAGGCCGAGAAGATCGTCCTCGGGGTCACCCACGCCGAGATCGGCGCCTGGCTGGCCGAGCGCTGGAACCTCCCCGTCACTTTGGTGGAGGCCATCCGCTGGCACCACCACCCCGAGGCCTGCCCCCGCAATCCGGAGCTGCCCCTGCTCGTGTGCCTCTCGGACTACCTCTCGGAGAAGTGCCGGCTGGGCCGCAGCGGCTCCCGCGGCACGGAGGAGCTGGCGCCGGCGGTCGCGGACATGGCCCGGAACCTCCTCGCCCTCACGCCCGAGGCGCTGGAAGCCCATCGCGCCGGCCTGTACGCGGAATACGACAAGGCCAGCGGCTTCATGACCGAGGCCGCATGAAGCGCCCCGGCGGAGCCGGACGCGGGCGGTCCCGCGGGGCCAAGGGCCCCGGCAGCGGGGCCAAGGACTCCGACGGAGGCGCCCAAGGCGCCGGCGGAGGCGCCCAAGGCGCCGGCGGAGGCGCCCAAGGCGCCGGCGGCGAGGGCCGCCGGGAGGTCGGCATCCCCAGGCCTTCCGTGAGCGAGCTCCAGAAGATCCTCGATCTCTGCCGGGTCATCTCGAGCGCCCAGGACCTCACCGACATCCTGCGCCATCTCCTTTTCCTGCTCTCCGAGGCGCTGCCCTCCCGCGGCGGCGCCGTCTTCCTGGGCCGCGAAGGGGCGCCGGCCTCGGCCCCGGTGCTGTCCAGCAACTTCACCGCCGCGCTCCAGGCCGCGCACACCCAGCACAACGAGGAGGGGATCATCCGCTGGGCATTGGCCGAGCGCAGGGTCTGCCTCATCCCCAGCTTCGACGAGGACGGCCCGGGCGGCTACGCCGTGATTCCGCTCATCGACAACGAGACCGCCTACGGCTACATCTGGCTGTCCACCACCACGGCGCAGGATCAGGCTACCCCGGAAAGCGTCAACCTGGTCTGGGCGCTCTGCTGCCATGCCTCGGTGGCCATCCTCAACTGCCTCCATCGCCGCCGGATGGAGGAGAAGATCAACGAGCTGCGGATCCTCACCTCCATCAATTCGCTGAAGGGCAGCATCCTTCTCGAGGGACATCCGGAGAACGGGGCGGCCGGGGACGGGGGCGAGGAGAACCTGCCCCGGTTCTTCGGCGATCTCCTCGCACTGCTCTCCCGCGAACTCAAGCTGGAGAAAGGTTACCTGGTCCTGCCCGAACCCGCCGCCCGGCGTCCCGGCGCCCCGCCCGACCCGGCCGGCCCCGGCGGGCCTCCCGGCGGCCTTTCCGTGAAGCCCCGTCACCCCGGGCTGTCGCAAGGCGGCCTCCTCGATCACCCGGAGACCCGCAAGCTGCTCCGCCTGGCCGATCGCGAGCAGGTGCGCGTCGAGGCCGGCGATTTCTTCGCCTCGGCCTACCCCGCCCTGTCCCGGGCCATGGGCTGCGAAGGCCTGGCCGTGCTGTCGCTCGCGGCCCCCGGAGCGCGCGGCGCCGGGCAGAGATCCTGCCCGGAGGACGCGGCCGCCCCCGGAGCCCCGGCCTGGCTGCTGCTGCCGCTGTCCGCGGTCGATCTCCAGCGCATCCCCATGCTCCACGGCCTGCTCCTGGCCATCGTGTCCCAGGCCCGGGTGGTGGCGGAGAACATCGGCCTCTACGACTCCCTGCTCGCGGCCAACCGCAACCTCACCTCGCTGCAATGGCAGCTCGTGCATACCGGGAAGATGGCGGCCCTGGGGCAGCTGGCCGGAGGCGTGGCGCACGAGATCAACAACCCCCTGCAAATCATGCTGGGCCGCATCCAGATGATCCAGCTGCTGGCCGAAGGCGGCAAGGGCGCGACCGTCAAGGAGGAGACCGAGCTCGTCATCGGGGAGATACTCCGCATCCGCGACATCGTCCGCAGCCTGCTGGACTTCGCCCGGCAGGGCAAGCGCGACGCCGCCTTCGCTCCCGTGGCCCTGAACGACGTCCTCAGGGACGTTCTGGCTCTGCTCGGCCACCAGCTGCGCGACGCCCGGGTGGAGGTGAGCCTCGATCTGGATCCGGCCAACCCCCGCGTGCTCGGGAACCGGAACCAGCTCAAGCAGGTCTTCATCAACCTGATGATGAACGCCATCCATGCCATGGAACGGGAGCCGAAGACCCTGGAAATCGGCACCGGGCAGCAGGACGGGACGGTCCGGACCTCCATCCGCGACAGCGGCATCGGCATCTCCAAGGAGGACATCGCCCGCATCTTCGAGCCCTTCTTCTCGACCAAGGCCATGGGGACCGGCCTGGGCCTCTCCATCTCCTACGGGCTGGTCAAGGACCACAAGGGCACCATGGAGGTCGAGAGCCAGGAATCCCGCGGCACCTGCTTCACCGTGAGCCTGCCCCGGCTGGCGGAGGAAGGCCTGGGCTACAGCCTGCTGGTCGGCTGACCGCGCCTCAGGTCGGCATCTCTTCGAGGACGTAGCGCACGTTCTCGGCGAGCACCGTGGGCGTGAAGGGCTTCTGGAGGAAGCCGGCCATGTACTCGGAGGCCTCGCGGCGCACCATCGCGCCCTCGGCCTCGTGGCCGACCTCGAAGGGGTACCCGGAGGTGTAGAGCACGCGCATGCCGGGGCGCCTGCGGCGGAGCTCGCGCGCGACATGGGGGCCGTGCATGGCGTCCCCGAGCTCCACGTCGGCCAGCAGCAGGTGGATGGGGCCCGGGTGGGCGTCGTTGAGGCGCAGGGCCTCCCGGCCCGTGGAGGCCTGCAGCACGTTGAAACCGCGCAGCTCCAGCACCTTCGCCAGGAGGCGCATCACCTGCGCCTCGTCTTCCACCAGGAGAATGGTCTTTCCGCCGTCCATGTCCGTCACCCCGACAGTATCCCATTGTACGCGTCCCGACGCCCTGAACGCCACCCCGAAATCGCCCGCGGGCCTGGCGGAAAGATTCCCGTCAGCGGGGCGCGGTATCGTACCGGTCCGGGGAAGTTTATATTCGGCATAGAGGCCCCGGATCGCCGCCCGACACCGCCCCAAGGAGCGTCCATGGCAGAGCCCCAAACCATCCTGGTCGTGGATGACGAAGAGCCCC
>CBILQL010000623.1:0-3364 GCA_966238865.1 uncultured bacterium | reverse complement strand
AAAAACGGCGGAGGGCCGTTTCCGTTCCGCGCCGATCGCGGCGGGCCGGGCCGCGCAACCCGGCCTCCGTTCCGCCGGGGGCGCACGCCCTTGTCGGCTGCGGCCTACACCGCCGCCTCTTTGACCGCCGAGGACATCCCCTCGGTAGCCAGCGCGGTGAGCAGGCGCCGGACGTCCTGGTAGTTGTGCAGGCAATAGTCCGCGAACGTGATGCTCAGCCCCACGCGGATGGTGAAGCTGTCGTCGGGCATGGCCTTGAACAGGTCCTCGTCGGTCTGGTCGTCGCCGATGGCCAGGAAGAAACCGGGGTGGTGGAGCTTCTGGCAATGCAGGGCCGCCATGCCCTTGTTGACCCCGGCGTTGCGGATCTCGACCACCTTCTTGCCTTCGAGGACCTGCACGTCGATGTTGGCGGTGAACTGCACCAGGTCGTCGATGAGCTCCTTGGCGCGGTAGGCGCCCAGCTCGGGGTCGGCCTTGCGGTAATGCCAGGCCACGGAGAACTCCTTCTCCTCGACGAAGGATCCCGGCACGCGGTCGGCGTAGAGGCGGAGGTGGGGAAGGAGCTGGGCCTTCCAGGCATGGCTCAAGGGCTTGATCAGCTCCCAGGAAGCCTGGTGGTGGCCGCCAGGCTCCCGGCCCGCGGCATCGCGGATCCAGGCGCCGTGCTCGGCGATGAGGCCCATGCCGGTGTCGCCGAACCACTCCTCCAGCACCGCCTTGTCCCGGCCGCTGACCAGGTACACCAGGTTCTCGGGCACTCCGGTCAGGCGGGAGAGCAGCTGCAGCAGCCCGGCGTCCGGCCGGGCCTGCTGGGGATGGGGCGAGAACGGCACCAGGGTCCCGTCGTAATCCAGGAGGATGAGGCGGCGGGAGGCCTGGCTGTAATGGCGCAGGATGTCCGGCTGGGTCGTGGGGCCGAGGTAGCGGGTGCCGAGCTTGCGCTGGAGCACCTGGAAATCGTTCAGCTCCCGCAGGAAGTCCTCTGCCCAGCGGGTGGCGGTGTATACCTTGAGGCGATCCTGCATGATGCGGTTGCGCCGCACCTGCTCGTCCCTGTCCATGGTCAGGGCCTCGTGCAGGGCCGAGGCCAGCTCGCCCTTGTGGTTGGGGTTGACCAGGATGGCCTCCCCGAGCTCACGGGCCGCGCCCGCCATCTCGCTCAGGACGAGCACCCCGGATCCGTCGCGCTTGCAGGCGACGAACTCCTTGGCGACGAGGTTCATGCCGTCGCGCAGGGGGGTGATGAGGCCCACGTGGGCCAGGCTGTACAGGGCCACGAGGGCCGGGAAATCCAGGGAGCGGTACTGGTAGAGGATCGGCGTCCAGCCCACGCGGCCGAAGCGTCCGTTGATCTTGCCCACCAGCTCGTCGAGCTCCTTCTTCATGCGCGCGTAGTTCTCCTCCTCCTCGCGCGACGGGACCACCGCCAGGATGAAGACCACCTTGCCCATCCACTCGGGGCGGGAGACCAGGAACTCCTCGAAGCCCTTGAGGCGGTTGAGGATGCCCTTGGTGTAGTCGAGCCGGTCGACGGAGAAGACGGCGCGCCGGCCGTCGAGCTGCCGCTCCAGCTCGGCGCGCTCGCGCAGGGCCTCGGGCGCGGCGGTGGCGGCGTGGAAGCGGGCGAAGTCGATGCCGAGGGGGAAGGTGTCGGCGCGCACCAGCTTGTCGCCGGTGGTGATGTTGCCGAGGTTGTTGTCGAAGCCCAGGGTGCGGTACACGCAGCGCAGGAAGTACTGGGTGTAGTCGTGGGTGTGGAAGCCCACCAGGTCGGCGCCCAACATGCCTTCCAGGATCTCGCGCCGCCAGGCCGAGGGCAGCAGGCGGAACACCTCGAAGGACGGGAAGGGGATGTGGAGGAAGAAGCCGATGCGCAGGTCGAGGCCGCTGCGGCGCAGCATGCGGGGCAGGAGCAGGAGCTGGTAGTCGTGGACCCACACCACGTCCCCGGGCAGGAGCACGTCGCGCAGGGCCTCGGCGAAGGCCTCGTTCACCCGGCGGTAGGTCTGCCAGGCCTCCTCCTCGAAGGCGGTCATGGAGGGGAAATAGTGGAACAGGGGCCAGAGGGTGCGGTTGCAGAACCCATGGTAGAACCGATCCATCTCCTTCTGGGGGATGAACACCGGCAGGCAGTCGCTGGCGCGGGCGGCGGCGGCCACCTCGGCCTCCCGCTCAGGCGGAACCGAGCCCCCGGGCCAGCCCACCCACAGGCATTCGAAATCGCCGGACTTCCGCTGGTGATCGAGGAAGCCGGACAGCCCGGTGACGAGACCGCCGGAGCTCTCCTCGAAGCGGATGACGCCGTCGCTTTCGCGCACGGTGAATGGTAAGCGGTTGGAAATGATGACCAGACGCATCGCGCCTCCCGGGGAGGATTCGGAGAACCGAAAAAATTTGCCGATTGCGCCGGTGCGGAGACTTCCTCGGAAGGCCCCGGGCGGGCGCGCCCCGCGGGGGCGGGACAGCCGGCCCCGGAGGGATCGGCATTTTTTAATGTACCATCGGAATCAGGCATCGCCCAACGAAATCTGCCCGACAGGGCTCCGTCGGCCTGAAATCAGGTCAGATTCCGCAGCCGGTAAGCGAATCCGAACAGGATCAGCGCCGCGGGCCCCGCGACTGCCGCCCAGAACAGCAAATCCACGGGGGTATAGGCCAGATCGACGACGTCGGCGGGCGCATCCAGGGGAAGGGCGAGGAAATGGTCCGGGGATTCCGGGGCGTCCCGCCAGGGCCCTTCCCCGAGTCTATAGCGCCATCCTGGATAGGCCCTCTCCCGCACCCGCAAGGTATCGCCCGGGGCGAAGGCTCCCCGGATGCGGATGCGTCCGTCCCGGATCTCCTTCACGCACAGGCCGTCCCACCCGGCTTCGCCCGCTTCGCAGACTCCGGCGATCGGAGGTCCGGCGTTCGCGGGTCGGGTATCCGCGAGTCGGGTGGCCGCGGCTGCGTCGCTTTGCGCGGACTCTGCTTCCGCCCCGGGGCCGGCTGGACCCTCGGCCGCGGCCGGCCCCGGCCGCCGCTCGAAGCGCGGCCGCCACCCGGCCACCTCGTACACGCGCACCTCCCCCTCCCGTCCCAGGCTCCGCAGGCTGTCCCCGCCGAATGCGGCCATGTCCAGGTTGCTGAGCAGGTAGCGCGCCCCCTTGGCGGAGGGCGGCGTCCCGGGCTCCCAGCGCCAGAGCAGGGGCAGGAGGGCGGAGACGTGCCGGTAGCCGAACACGGCATGGACGCCGTAGCCGAGGGCGTCCTTCTCCCGCTCGAACAGCGGCCAGGAGGCCAGGGGATCGTTGTGCATCCGCCACAGCTCGGTGCCGGGATATTCCAGGTAGCTGGCGATGCGCCAGAAGGGCCGGCTGGG
>CBILQL010000622.1:0-3368 GCA_966238865.1 uncultured bacterium | reverse complement strand
GCGGCCGGCCCCGGCGGCCCGCCCGGACGCGCAAGCGCGCGCCGCACGGGAAGCGGAGCGGCTGGCCCGCGCCCAGTACGTCAAGGACTCCCTGAAGGCCTACCGCGTCTTCCGCGATTCCCTGCTCACCGTCCGCGCGCAGGCCAAGCAGGATTCCATCCAGCAGGCGCGCCTCCTTCGCGAGCAGGAGCGGTCCCGGCGCGCCGAGGCCGAGGCCTCGCGCGTGGCCGCCGCGCGGGCGCAGCGGGATTCGCTGCGGGCCCACAAGGATTCGGTGCGGGCGGAAGCCCTGCTGCGCAAATCCGTCAACCAGGCCGTCAAGGCCGGCTCGCCGGAGATGCGGACCCTGTACAACCGGTTCGCCCTGGGCTATCCGGGACTGCAGGGAGAGGTGGTCCTCGAGCTCCTGGTCGACCCGACAGGCGAGATCGAGAAGGGCTCGATCCGCAGCAGCAGCACCGGCCTCAAGATGTTCGATCAGCTGGTGCTGGGCAACGTGCTGGAATGGCGCGTCCGGCCCTTCAAGGCCCGGGAATCCAAGGCCATCCTGTTGACCTTGAACTTTCCCATGGCTCCCTGATTCCCGGGAAGCCGGGGAAATCCGCCGCTCCATCGCTCCGCCGGCCGGGTCGGATCTATCTTTCCTGCCATGACCGCCCGGATCCCCCGCGTTACCCGATTGCTCCGCATGGCCCTCGCCGCGGCCGCGGCCTCGTTCCTGTCCGTCTTCCCTGGGGGCGCCGGCTGCTCCGGGACGATGAAGAAGCCCGAGCAGGGCATCCACGGCACCTTCCTCACCTACGGCCCGCCCCGGGAGCTGGCCGATTGCACCCCCTTCAAGACCCAGTTCGAGATCGACGAATGCCGGCGCGCCAACGAGCGCGTGATCGAGGAGCCGTACCAGGCCGAGATCAAGATCCGCAACCTGCAGACCGGGGCCGTCCACAAGACCTCGCTCGACCCGCAGGGCGCCTACCGGGTGGCCCTCGATCCCGGCGAGTACGAGGTGTGCGTGGCGGGCGAGTGCAGCGATCCCATGACCGTGCGCATGAACGCCTTCATGACCTACGGCCAGCGGCTCCCGCGGGCCGCGGAGGCTCCGGCGGCCCAGGCCGACACCGCGAAGACCGCCCCCGAGGCCCCGGCGCCCTAAGCGACTTCGGAGCCCGGAAGGCTCGGGGCCGTCAAGGCCCAGAGCCAGAACGGCCGGACCGCAATCCGCTCCTTGCCGGTCTCCACGCCCTCTTGCTCGTCGTCGGTGAGCAGCTCCTTCTCCAGGTTGGACACCGAAGACAGGGAGGAGAAGCGGGATATCTGCAGCTTCAGGAAATCTTCGAACAGGGGAACGTTCTTGATCCGGAAGCGCTCGATCATGTCCCGGGCGAACATCGCACGATAAAATTCCTGCAGGGTCTCCACGGGCAATTCGGTCTTGCGGATGACCGGGAAGCCGCCCAGGCGCTCGAAGTCCTGGTACAGCCTCCGGATGTCGGGCTTGTCGGGACTGAAGCGGAGATTTTCGATCCGCTCCGGCAACCGCATCCGGGAGCCGAGATGCTCCTTCCAGGAATACGGGAACAAGGTGACGGTCCGTGCCCGGCCTCGGAGCTCGGTCGCGATTTCCGTGCTCAGCAATTTCGCCGACGATCCCGTCACCACCAGGCGGAGACGGGGATTCTGATCGGTCACCCTGCGCACCCGCTTGGACCACTCGGGAGAGTTCTGGATCTCGTCGATGAAGCAGTACAGCCCCTTGTCGGCCGGCGTTTCGTGCAACTCGCGATGCGCGTCGGGCAGATGCGTCAATTCATCGCCGGTAGAAGGATGGAGCCGCTCGTCTTCCAGGCTGATGAACAGGATCCGTTCCCGGGGGACGTCTCGCGAGAGGAGATCCCGGATGGCTTGGAAACAGAGCCAAGTCTTCCCCGCCCTGCGCGGACCGATGATGGCCGTAATCGGTTGTGAGACCAGGGAACGGACATCCACGTCGCGGGGGTGGACTTATCGTTCACTATAGTAAACGATTTCGAATATGAATCGTTTTATCGGCGAGAGACTGCGACTTCCATCAGTGAACGGATCTCAGAAAGCGGCCCGAAGCAGCCAAACCGCGAAAACCGCGATCAGGAAGACGGAGACGGCGCCGAGCACCAGGCGGTCGCGGAAGCCGGATGATCGCTTTGCGGACCTCTTGATGAAGCCCTCGCGCTCCAGGCCGTCCTCGTAGTCGCCCTCTTCCGGGAGGTCGATTCCGTCGAGATAGGTGGCCTCCGACCATCCGGTGCGGTCGTCGGAACCGCAGTGCCGGCAGGACGCCGCGTCCTTCCGGATCTTCTCCCCGCAATGGGGACATGCCACCCAATCGCCCATGATCCGCCTCCGGCGGATAATATCGAAAACCGCCCGCCATCCGTCGAGGGCCGGCCGTCCGCCGGGGCAGCTACTCGGCAGCTATTCGTCGAGGATGCCGGCGGTCGCGGACCGCCAGGCCGCGTCCGGGGCCGGCAGGGAAACCATCGGCTCCCGGCACCAGCGCAGGGCGATCTGGGCGGCCCGGGCGGCGCGGGAGCGCCCCGGGGCCCCGGACCCTTCGGACAGCCAGGAGGCGTATTCGAGCAGCAGGGAGGCGGCGTAGGTGCGGGCCAGCCCGAAGGCGAAGGCGCGGGCCTGGGCCTCCGCGTGGGCGGCATCGCCGCCCTCGAGGCGGGTCTTGGCCTCGCGCAACTGGTCCAGGGAGCGGCGCACCTTGCGCAGGCCGTCCCCGAGGCCGTCCTCGCGCACCTTGCGCAGGCGCGCCGCCACGTCGTCGACGAAGGCCTCGAAGGCCGATTCCTTGTCCATGGCGCGCAGCACGTCGAGGGAGAGGACGTTGGTGGTGCCGTCCCAGACCGGAAGCACCAGGGTGTTGCGCACCAAGGTGGGCAGCCCCGTATCCTCCACGTAACCGGCCCCGCCGAAGGCCTCGGCGGCCTCGCAGGCCGCCCAGACGGCCTGCTTGCCGGTGTAGAGCTTGGCCACGGGAATGAGCAGGCGCAGCAGCGCTGCCTCGCCGTCCCGGTCCTCGCCGGCCTCCCGGCGGCCGAGCAGCAGGCCCAGGTGGAAGGCGATGTGGAAGCAGCCTTCCCATTCCACCTGCAGAGCCGCCAGCGTCTCGGCATGCAGGGGCTGATCCCGGAGGTTGCGGCCGAACGCCTGGCGCCGGCCGGCGTAATCCTTGGCCAGGGCCAGGGCCGCGTTGGTCTCCAGGTAGAAGTGCTCCTGCCCGCCGAACTCGAACTCGCCGGTGAACCGGTGCGCCGAGTCGGCCAGGCCGGCCTGGGCGTCGCCCCGGATGACCGTGCGGGCATGCCCCTGATACGACTCGGCGG
>CBILQL010000621.1:0-3377 GCA_966238865.1 uncultured bacterium | reverse complement strand
TCGACGAATGGGTGCTCGGCGTGGGCCATCACGACTACCGGCAATCCTTGCTCGGCCGGCTGTTCGGGAGGATGGCGCTGAAGCACGTCCTCAAGGACGAGGCGCCTCTGGCGCGGAACTCGCCCGCGGGAGCCGGATTCGTGGTGCGGGAGGCGCGCGGGGACGTCAATCCCGCGAAGGCGAAATGGACCGGCCTCGTCGCCGGGTACGGTAGCTTCGCGAACCCCGCCTTCGTCCATGATTTCTTCGGCCGGATGACCGAGGAGCAGATCGGCCGGTTCGCGTACAAGCACGCCGACCACCATCTGCGCCAATTCGGCTGCTGACCGGCTCCCCTGGGGCACGCCGATTTCTGTAAAACATTAATAGGAATTGACGGATAATTATACAGTATTTCCGGTCCGACGCCAGTATCAGACCCTCATACGCCCCTGATTCGGAACACGGATTTCGGGCATGGTTGTTGCGGTTCCCCGACCCGGTTCGACGTCCTCTCGATCCGACAGGGCTATCGCCAAGGGATATCATGCTCCGCAAACCTCTGCTTTGGGCTTCGCTCATGGGACTGGCGGGCGCGGCCTCCGCCGCACCGATGTATTACACCTTCACGGGAACCGTGTCCGGGTATTACACGGATGGGCCCGGAGGATATTATTCGCAAACCTCCGCAAATTTCTCCCCGGGCCAGGCGGTTTCCTTCGTGTTCCTGGTCGACACCGGCCTGACGGGCTACAATACCTACGCGGGCATCCAGAGCAACCTCGTCGACGACGGCTGGGCCGATTACTTCTATTCGACCTATGTCGGCGGCAGCGCCGTCGCCGCAGACCCGGCGACCACCATCGGGCCGGGCAGCAGCTATTTCGGCTATACGGCCGCGAGCCAGGGCGGAGTGACGGGAAGCAACGGGGATCTTAGCGGAAACGACATCGTCCGCGTGGACCACTACAGCCGCAACCTCTCCCAATGGACCGTGGGCCCTGCCGGATTCCAAGGCCAGAACATCGTCTTCAGCGGCTCCGGCTACCGCGAATTCAACAACTTCTCGCTGACCTTGACCGGCATCTCCGACACCCGGCCGGCCCCTCCGGACGCGGTCCCCGAGCCGGGAACCCTGGCCCTGATGGGTCTGGGATGCCTGGGCCTGGTCGCCGCCCGCAAGGTCCGCCGCCGCCGTGAACGCCAGGGATCGCATCGGGACCGGCCCCTGGTTCAACGCCAAGAAGGTGAAGGTGGCCGGGAACGTAGACGATCTGCACAGCCCGGACAACAAGCTGAGCAAGGAGAACTCCCTCACCGAGACAGGGGCGGTGGTGAAAGGGCGCGGCGATTCGCCCAACCAGCACGACATCCTCACCGGCTCCCATGCCGACGGCACCGCCTACGCGCCGGGCGCGGATATGACCTGCTCCAACTGGACCAGCGAGACCGCCGGCAAGGCCATGCTGGGACACCATGACCGCCACGGCGTCGCCGGCAACATCGACTCCACCTCCTGGAACGAAGCCCATGCTTCGAACGGATGCAGCCAAAGCGCCCTAGTCGGCACGGGCGGCAACGGGTACTTCTATTGCTTCGAGGCCGGTCCCGCCGTCGGTATCCGGGACGGCGGCCTGAAGCCCCTGCAGCGCGGCAGCCTGGTCCTGCGGAACCGGGCGGCGTCGCGGGAAGGCCTGGTGTTCCGCTTCACGCTGGAGACCGGACGGGGCATCGAAGTGAAGGTGCTGGGATTGCAAGGCGAAACCATCCGGACACTGCATCGCGGAAAATTGCCGGCAGGCTCCCATGCCATCCGTTGGGACGGCCTCGATGAACGGGGCGCCGCCGTGGCCCGGGGTGTCTATGCCGTCCACCTGCTGGCGGCGCAATGAAGTACGGACTGTGACGCGCATGGATCGCGCCGCCCTTATCGCCCTCTGCCGGCGAGACCTGGAAAGCCGCCGGCTTGGCTATCTCGCGGAGCTGGGCAGCCTCGACGAGGCCGCCGCCGGCGAGACCAAGAGCAGCGCCGGCGACAAGTACGAAACCGCCCGCGAGATGATCGCCCAGAGCCGCGGCCTCATCGTCCGCAATCTCGCCGAGACCGAGACGGCTCTGCAAGCCTTGGAAAGGATGGCTCCCGCGAAACCTGGCGAAGGATCGGGAGCGGATCCGGAGACCGCCACCCCGGGCGAGAAAGTCATGTTCGGCAGCCTGATCGAGACGTCACATGGATGGTACCTCGCAGGGGTGAGCCTGGGCGAGGTGGAGATGGAGGGGCAGGGCGTGAAGACCCTCACCCTGGCCAGCCCGCTGGGGCAGGTCTTGAAGGGGAAGTCCGCCGGGGATCGGCTGCCTTGGCGGGGCGGGACGCTGGAGATACACCAGGTGCTGAACTAGGGAACCCCGGTCCGGGTAAGGACAGGCGGGCCTCCACTCGCCGCGCGAAATCCCGGGCCGCATTGCGGTCCGACCGATCGCCGTCCCCATGCCCCGATTCGCCGACGATCCCGGCCGCCCCGGCTCCGTCCGGGAAGCGGACCCGCCCCCGCAAGGACGAGAACCGCATGCCCTCCAGGGAATCCCTGGTCAGGTCCAGGAGCTGGATGACGAGGGTATCCCGGGTCCCGGGCGCGGCCGGCGCGAAGACCAGGCTGTGCCTGGGAACCTCGAGCAAGGCCAGCTCCTCGCGCAGCCAGGGGACGGCCCGGTCCGCCTTCCCTCCCCGTAGGACGACCAGGACCTCCCGCTTGCGAACCGCGATGCGCTTCCGCAGGACGACCGCCCTCTCCCCCGGTCCCATCCAGGTTATCGTCCATTCGCCGGCGCCGAGGCCGCATCGCATCGCCGCATCCGCCAGATCCAGGCGGCCATGGCTGTCCGTTTCCGACGGGCACGCCGCCATGCCCGGTGAGCCGGCATCCTCTATGGTAACCCGCAAGGAACCCGACGATATCGCCGCCATCCCCCCGCGCCCGTGCACGACCCCGCGCCTGTCCGCGAGGAAGAGCGGATCCGAAAACCGGGATGTCCGGGCTCCCGCCCTTTCCGGATCCGCAGCGGCCACCTCCGGCTTCAGCGGGGTCGGCGTGATCCGCCAATCCAGCAGCCACTCCCCGTCCCCGCCCTCGAGGTCGAGGTCCCGGGTCGCGTCCAGCACGCGCGCCGTCAGGCGCTCGAAGCGCATCGCCGGCTCCGCGGAATGGCCGCGCAGCGAAGCCTCCCCGGCATACTCCTCGGCGTACCGCCGCGCGACGGCCGCATAGCGATCGGCTGCCTTCTGGAAGCGCCTGTCGAGAAGGTCCGCTTCCACCGCCTCCGCCTCCCGCTCCAGGTAGGCGAGCAGGCGGCCGGCCCGGTCCCGGAGCGTGCGCCGGTGGACCTCCTTGTCCAGGATG
>CBILQL010000620.1:0-3390 GCA_966238865.1 uncultured bacterium | reverse complement strand
GGGATGAGCACCATGCGCTTCTCCATCTCGGAGTAGGGGTGCCCGAGCCCGGCCAGCGCCGAGGTGCGCGCCACCTCGAAGTACACCAGGTAGTTGGCGTAGTAGACGAACTTCATGGCGTCGGTCTCGGAGTACCGGACCTGGAGCTCCATCTCGCTCTCGTTGGCGGGGTTCGGGGTCTCCATGGCGGCGCGGACGGGCTTCAGGTGGGAACCGGCACCGGGGCGGCCTCGGCGCTAGGGTGGCGCCGCAAGCGGCGCACGGTGGCCAGGATCCAGCCGGCCGCCACCGCCGCCGACACAGCGCTGGCGATGAGGGGGGCGTAATGCAGCCCCCGTTCGCCGACCGAGCGGGACAGCAGCCAGCCTGCCGGCATGGCGATGAGGACCAGCCGCAGGGTGTTGAGGAACAGGAAGGGCAGGCCGCGGCCCAGTCCCTGGAAGGCCCCGCTGGAGACGATGCTGATGCCGGCGAAGCCGAACCCGAGGGACAGGATGCCGACATAGTGGAGGGCCGAAGGCACCGCCTGCGGCTCGGGGCGGAACAGGCCGATGAGGGGCGCGCGCAGCAGGTGGACCAGGATCCCGATGACGGCCAGGCTGAGGAAGGCCGTGATCAGGCCCAGGCGCACGCTCTGCTCCACCCGGTCGTACCGCTTGGCGCCGAAGTTCTGGCCCACCAGGGACAGCACCGCGATCATGATGGCCAGGGAGGGGAACACCGCCAGGGATTCGAGCCGGGACCCGATGCCGATGGCGGCCACCGCGGCGGGTCCGAAGGCGGCCGCCAGGCCCGTGAGGATGGAGATGTTGATGCCGATCAGGGATTGGGACAGGATGGAGGGGAGGCCCACGGCGAAGGACTCCCGGAGCCCCGAACGGTCGGACCAGGAGGGAAGGACGCGCAGGCGCAGCACGGTGGCCCGCCGGGCGTAGATGCCCACGACCACCAGGGCCGTGAGCAGGTTCGAGATGGCGGTGGCCCAGCCGGCCCCGGCCACGCCCCAGCCGGCGCCATGCCAGTCGACCCCGGCGAAGCGGAAGCGATCGTAGATGAGGAAAGGGGCCAGGATCACGTTGACCAGGGTCCCGGTCAGGAGGCCCTTCATCAAGGTCTTGGTAGTGCCTTCCGCCCGCAGCCCGGAGCCCAGCAGCAGGGCCAGGACGGTGAAGGGCATGCCGGCGAACAGGGGGCCCAGATATTCCCGGGTCAGGGCGGCGCCCTCCGGGGAGGCTTTCTGGATGCCCAGGTACGCCGGGATCAGGAACGGGTACACGCAGAGGAAGGCGGTGAAAATCCCGAGGCCGACCCAGACTATCTGGCCCAACGAATTCTCCGCCTTCTCCAGCTCCTTGGCGCCGATGGCCCGGGCCAGGGTCGAAGTGGTCCCGGACGTCAACCCGTTGAAGACGGCGAAGATGAGGTAGAAGAAGGGGAAGCCGTAATTCAGCACCGCCAGGCTGGCATCCTGGCCCAGGCGGGCCACGTAGATGCCGTCCACGATGTTGAGGAGCATATGGGACATCATCCCGATCATCATCGGGAGGGCCATTTTCAGCAGGTGGGGGAAAATCGGCCCAGTGGTCAGGTCTTTTCGGTTACTCAAAGTGGGGGGTCTTTTTTAAACTAGTAGGTCCAGGGAATGGCGCATTAAAGGATAATCTTTAAAAAGAACGCCGTAAAAGTATCTTAACGCCCATGCCGAAGATGGCACTTCTTTTGCTCCTGTGCGTTTTCGGCGCGTGCCTCTGGGCGGGTTGTACCACCGTCGAAAAAGACCAGGCCCCGCCCAAGGGGCCTGTCAAGGAGCTGCCGCTCTCCGAATACAAGGATACGGTCATCCTCGACATGTACGAGGGCTCGCGCCTGAGCTGGGTGCTCAGGACCCGGCACCTGGTCAAATGGCCGCGCACGGACATGGTGAAATGCCGCCCCGTCGACCTGGTGGTCTACGACACAACCGGGGCCCAGGTGGTGCGGGTCACTTCCGATTCCGGCTCCGTGGACGAGGCCATCAGCTATCTGGCCGCCACGGGCAACGTGCATGCGGTGTCGGCCAAGGGCGTGGACATCCGCACCGATTCCCTGCGCTGGAACAAGACCCTGAACCAGATCAACACCGAGGCCAGGGTGCGGGTGGTTTCCGAGGACGGCGACGTGCTCACCGGCAGGGGCTTCATCTCCGACGCCAAGCTGGACAACTGGCAGATCCTCGCGGACGTGAAGGGCGTGTTCCAGAAGGTCACCGAGCGCTTCCAGGAAGCCGACAAGGACACCGCCGCTTCCGCTGCCGCTCCGGGGGCCGCTCCGGTCCCTGCTCCGGGAGCCGCGCCCCGCACCGATTCCGCCGGAAGCCGTCCCGACAGCACCGCCTCCCCGGCGCCCGTGCCGGCGGCCCCGTCGTCCGAGCCCCGCAGCGCTCCTCCCGGGAACGGACCATGACCCGCTTCAGGGCGATGGCCGAAACGGCTGCGCTGGCGGCGATGGCCGCAGCGGCCCTGGCGGTCCTGCTGGCGGGCTGCGCCACCCAGCCGGTGAGGCCGGGTGCCCAACCCGTCTACACCTCCGACACGGTGCAGGCGACGGCGGGAGAGCGGAACGGGCGCACCGACTCGGCGGAAACCCCGGGGACATCGTTCCCGGACGCGGCGGCCTCCCGGGGAGACGCCCCTGGAGGAGCCGCTGTGCCAGGGGCGGCAGGCGCGGCTCCGAGGGCCGATGGCGAGGGACAAGCCGGATCGCCGGGAACCGCTCCGCGGGGAGCGGGGCCTGCGACAACGCCTCCGGGCGGGCCCGGGGCCGGCAAGACCGGTAGCGTTCCGGGCGCCGCGGGCGCCGACAGCGCCGCGGCCCGGAGCCCGAAGGACACCGGGGCGGCCGGATCCATCCGCGTCGAGACGGCGCAGTCGCCGGCGCCGCCGCGCGCCGAGCCCCTGATCATGGAGAAGGCCGATCGCATGGAAGGGTTCCGCAGCCGGGGCGAATACGTCCTGAGCGGCAAGGTGCGCTTCACCCACGGGGCCCTGCGCCTGGAGACCGAGCGGGCCGTATGGCTCAAGGATCGCAGCATCGTCTACGCCGAGTCCGGGATGCGCATCGTCCACCGGGGGGCCGTGCTCACCTCGGACAAGGGCAGCTACGACAAGAACCTCGGGCGGGCCACCGCCGAGGGCCGCGTGCGCATGCGGGACAGCAGCGGCGAGGTGGAGGCCGAGGGCAACGCCGTGGCCTACCTGCGCTTCCGCCACGAGGCCACCCTGACCGGGAACCCGGTGGTGCGCCGCTTCTACCGCAAGCCCCCGGACAGCGCCGGGACCGCACGGGCCCGGGACAGCGCCGGAACCCCCAAGGTCCGGGACAGCGCCGGCGCCGCGAAGCCCAAGCCGAATC
>CBILQL010000619.1:0-3394 GCA_966238865.1 uncultured bacterium | reverse complement strand
TTTTTACCTGGAATTGGGCGTTATTGGCGCGTTTCTGGACCCAGACAACTGAGTTTCCAGTCGCGTCTTCAATCCCCTTAGTACCTTGCATGCGTCCGACCACATACTCCATGCGCGGACCATCGCAAGATACAGGAGGGTGGCTCCAAGAGCGATCCCCGAATTCTGGAGCCAATTCGGGAGGTGTGCCTTGCGGGCTGAGGAAGGGTCTGGTATAGGTATGGTTGAAAGTCCCGGTTACATTCTCCTGCAGGAAATCTGAAAACTTGAACGTATGGAAGATGTGCGACGCGCCACCCGACTCATTGCACACATGATTATCGGGTTGTTTCTCGTGATCGATATCGGTTTCGCGTCCCTGATACAGCCCACCTTGGGCCGGGTTGATACCATGGAGCATTACGTAGAGTGTGCGGGACGCAGGCTCCATGGGAGCAGCAGCTATCGCCGCGCCCGCGAGACTACCGATAATTCCCACCAGCATCAGTCGTTTCATGGCCTACCATCCTTCTTGCTGGGCAAAAACCACCTGAATACCCAGCCACGCGCTTCATCCTTGCCGAGGGAGGTGGCCTCGGCCACCCAGCCTTCGGCATCGCTCCAATAGAGGAAGACGTTCCTGGCCGACGATTTGAGGATAGCCGCGGCCTCATCGCCTTTTACCGGGACCGCCTCGCATGAATCCTCCCTGCAATTCCACCGGATTGCTTTCCGGGGATTGAACTGCACATGGATGCGCTTGGCGGCGACGGGGACGGAACCCGGCAGTTTGACTTGAGTCGGTTGGGGAGTGGAAATTTTGAGCTGTCCCCGGATTTCGAAGCCGGCTATTTTCCCTGGCAACCCGAACGCATGCTCGCTGGGCACGAAAATCCAAGCGTTCCTCGTGCCTTCCTTAAGCAAGGACCAACCTAGGTCTTCGTCTTCGCCGAGCCACCTTGCCCCGTCCGGCGTGTCGCCTGCGATGACCTGCTCTCCCAGCCAAGCTGGGATATCCTTGCGGAAGCAGGAAACTTCAAAGTTCGCGCCGCTTCCCTCGCCATCTTCGTGTACCGCACGGCCAAAGGCGTCCGGTATTTCCACCAGCGGCAGATCCAGGCTGGCCAATGGCCCCTCGCGATAGGGCCTGTTCTCGTAGGTTACGCCAGGGGTGCCTTGCGCTAGGCGCTCCAGGTCGAGCGTGCCGTGCTTCGCCTTGCCTTCGAACCGAAATCCCAATGTGTCCGCCTTGGCTAGGTACGCGCTATCCATGACGCATCTCCCGGCCAGGCCCTCCGAGGCAGCATGGGCCATTCCGGTAGCCAAGGTAAGGGCAAGGAGCGATACCGGGTACCTACCGATGAGCGCTTTTCCAATCATGTCCATTCACTCCTTGATGCTGAAAAGCGCGTCCAGGATTGTCTCCGGAAAGGCGTAGTCGAAATAATTCATCTCCATTCGGGTAGCCATCCCCTCCAAGCGGACCTCGATCTTCATCGAGGTCAATACGTTCCGGCCCTGGATTTTCCCATGGACCATCTCCGTGAACGTCGTGTCCCCCCGGACGCCGACTTGGCTGACCTTGACGATCACCTTCCGGGCAGCATCGTAAACCATGCTACTGGACACCGAAGTCGAGTCGCTACCGGGGATCATGTCCACTTGATAGCGGTTTTCGCCAATGCTTCGGGGCGCTGCGAACCTCCCCGATTCGAAAAAGGACGCTTGCCGTTTCGTGGCACCGGAGAGCGCTTCCAGGTCCCGGGTATTCATCGTCTGCTTTTGTCCGGTACGAAGGTCTATAGATTGGGCCATTTGGCCGTTGCGGATGATTCGTTGTGTACCGGCGGGCGTTTGTTGCTCCATCCACATCTTGTCCGGGCCCTTGGAGATGACATGGGAATTGAGCGAGACTGCCTGCCCCCCGACGGTTACAGTAGTGGTCATTTTCACGTCGAAGGTATCCATTACTGGCTGAGCGCGAAGCTCGGCCAAAATGGCATCCAAAGTCAGAGTGTAAGCATCCGAGGCTCCCCCTATCAGGTACAGGCAGGTCGCAATGCCAATACCGAATAACCGATGGATCATACATTCTCCCTTTGAAATCTGACAAAAACCTTTCCAAGGTCTCCCAAGGACATTGGAATTGATACGGTCCGATAGCGCATTCGGGAAAGTAATATAAATCCGACTCCAGAGTAGATGGATTTGGAAATTTATTTCTGCCAGGCAGAAAATCCGTGGCGACAAGAAAATGAATACAGAGGTTACCTGACCGATGCGGGCAGTGTCACCAGTGTATTTCAAAATAGCAACCTCATTAAAAGCGAAAGCTAAGCTGATTGCTGGCCTCACTGACAATCCGTCAATTCATGGAACCATGAATTTCGATTCGCACTTTGTTTGACTTGGCTTGCCATCGATGGCAGCCGATCACCACAAGAACTCCACTCGAGATTCGGCCATATCCTCGGCAACCCGGTCCATCTGGAACTCCAAGGCATTCCGCTCCGCCAGCGAAAGCCCCCGCCGCTGCATCGCCTCCTCGACGACTTCGAGCTCCATCCTGAGGGCTTCGCATTCATCCATGATTCCGATTTCCTTTTCTGTGCAACGCATCGCGTCCTCCTGGGTTTTTGCCACCCTGCGGGGTAAATCCACCCTTCTCGGCCGGTGCGGAGCGTAGCGAAGCCTCCCATGGACGAGGAGGAGGGGGGTGAAAATTGGGGGGACCGCCTCGGCGGGGGAACCGATTTTCTCCCGCCTATCCCGAGCGGCCGGCAGCAATTGAAGGGCGGAATTAGGCGCCGGGCGCCGACCCTGGCTTTGAAAACCCAGTATGACCGATGCAGGAAAAGCCGAAATCCCTGGATGAATGCCCGGAATGGAGTCGCCAAAGAGGAGGCCTGTCAGGGGGTAATCTCAGTCAGGAATGATGGAATACAGAGGGATGTGCTGAGGTTACTGGCACGAATGGCAGGAGGTCAGACGCTCGGAACCGGCAAAAGGAATACCAAACGGAATCTCTTACCCTCGCATTAGTTACCCTGGAACTCTTCGCATTGGCCTAAGCCGCGGGAAATAGATCCAGCAAATTAATTGGACAGGATGGCGCAATTCGAGTTCCTTACCAAGCGATTCGGACTCCCGGCTTTTCAAAAAATGCAGGAACCTTATCGACCTCTGGACGGAGTCATAATATAGAGAAATGTCGCCAACTAGGAGCCTGCCAGGATACCCAGTTAACATGTCCGGGGTGTCCACTCAGGTGTCCACTTTTTCAGAGTAGCTGGGGGTATTTCGGAGGATGAGGCCGATGAGGCCGGCAGGATTACTGTCGCTGGCTCCCAACCTTTTGCCGATTGTCATCGATTTTCTCAGTTTTCACCCCCTCTCGAAGAGGTCCCCGGAGTGT
>CBILQL010000618.1:0-3394 GCA_966238865.1 uncultured bacterium | reverse complement strand
TACGACTACACGACCACCACCCTCGTCGCGGCCATCAACTGGGCCCGCGCCAACATCCTGTGGCCGATGCCCTTCGGCACCGCGTGCTGCGGCATCGAGATGATGGCCAGCTTCATGTCCAAGTACGACACCTCCCGCTTCGGCAGCGAGGTGCTCAAGTTCAGCCCGCGCCAGAGCGACCTGCTCATCGTCTCGGGCCGCATCTCCCTCAAGATGATGCCGGTGCTGCAGCGCATCTGGGAGCAGATGCCCGAGCCCAAGTGGTGCATCTCCATGGGCGCCTGCGCCAGCTCCGGCGGCGTGTTCGACAACTACACCATCATCCAGGGCGTGGACCAGTTCATCCCCGTGGACGCCTACATGCCCGGCTGCCCGCCGCGCCCCGAAGCCTTCATCGACGCCCTGATGATGGTGCAGGAGAAGGCCAAGAAGGGCCGCGCCGCCTCCCAGGCCTACGTCTCCGACAGCCCCGCGGCCGACCCGGCCAAGTCGGTGGCCTTCCGCAGCCCGGACGCCCATTACCGCAACGCCGTGGACCGCAGCATGCCCGCCGCCCCCGCGCAGCCGGCCCGTTCCGGCCATGCCGCCCATTCCGGCGGGAACCAGGGGGGCAGGCCGTGATCGAGTACCAGAGCGGGAACCACCTCAAGGTCGTCGCCCGGGTCGAGGAGTTCCTCGGGGACCGCCTGCTCTCCCGCGAGGAGAAGAGCGATCACCACCAGTTCCGGATCCATGGGAAGGACGCCCATGCCTTGATCCAGTTCCTGCGCGACGATCCGGCGCTGCTCTTCGCGATGTTCATCGACATCACCTGCGTGGACTACCTGCGCTATCCCGCGGAGCAGCCGGGCCGTTTCGGCGTGATCTACACCCTGCTGTCCCCGTCCCTGGGCGTCAAGGTCCAGGTGAAGGCCTTCGTCCCTGGCGAGGATCCGCGCCTGCCCTCGGTCTCCGATCTCTTCGCCGGCGCGGACTGGACCGAGCGCGAGGTATGGGACCTCTACGGCGTGGAGTTCATGGGCCATCCCGACCTGCGCCGCATCCTGATGCCGGACGATTACGAGGGCCACCCTCTGCGCAAGGACTACCCCCTGAAGGGCCGCGGCGAGCGCGGCAACTTCCCCGTGTACCACGCCACCCCGGGCCACAACGCGCCCGCCGGCCACGCCCCGTCCCAGGGAGGGCGCTGAGATGTATTCCTACGAGAAGGAGATCGTCGAGCAGGACGAGCACACCGTCCACATGAACGTGGGCCCGTCCCATCCGGCCATGCACGGCACCCTGCGGGTGATGATGCAGGTCAAGGGCGAGCGCATCGTGGACGCGCAGCAGGAGATCGGCTTCCTGCACACCGGCTTCGAGAAGCTCGGCGAGCACCGCAGCTACAACCAGTTCGTCACCCTCTCCGACCGGCTCAACTACTTCTCGCCGCTGTGCAACAACATCGGCTACGCCCTGGCGGTGGAGGAGCTGTGCGGCATCCAGGCCCCGCGCCGCGCCCAGGTGATCCGCACCATCCTGGCCGAGCTCTCGCGCCTCGCCGACCATTGCCTGTGCCTGGGCGCCATGACCATGGACCTCGGGGCCTTCTCCTCCATCCTGTGGACCTTCGTGGAGCGGGAGAAGCTGTACGACGTGTTCGAGGCCGTGACCGGCACCCGCCTCACCACCAGCTACACCCGCGTGGGAGGGGTGGCCTTCGACCTGCCCGCCGACTTCGAGAAGCGCGTCTCCTCCATCCTCGAGAGCCTCGAGAAGACGGTGGACGACCTGCGCAAGAGCTTCTACGAGAACCGGATCTTCCTGGACCGCACCGAGGGCATCGGGGTCATCAGCCGCGAGGAGGCGATGGCCTACGGCATCACCGGCCCCATGGGCCGCGCCTCCGGCGTGGACTACGACCTCCGCAAATGGCGGCCCTACCTGGTGTACGGCGAGCTCAAGTTCGACGTGCCCGTGTACCGCGAGGGCGACACCCTGGCCCGCTACAAGATCCGCATCGACGAGTGCGTGGAGAGCATCTCGCTGGTGCGCCAGGCCATGAAGCTCCTGGAACCCGGGCCCATCAGCGTGGAGAACCAGAAGAAGGCCCTGCCGGACAAGACCTCGACCTACACCGACATGGAGAGCCTGATCCACCACTTCAAGGTGATCATGCCCGGCGACGACCACGGCATCCACGCCCCCGTCGGCGACCTGTATTCGGCCACCGAGGCCCCCAACGGCGAGCTGGGCTGGCACATCGTCTCCGACGGCACCTCCAACCCGTACCGCATCCGCATCCGGCCGCCGTCCTTCATCAACTACCCCATCTTCAGCAAGCTGCTGAAGGGGGCCATGCTGGCGGACCTGGTGGCCATGCTGGGAAGCTTCAACATCATCGCCGGGGAATTGGATCGATGAGCAAAGCCCCCGCACCCTCCGTCTCCCTCTCGCCCGAGCGCATGGCGCGCTTCCGGGAATACGCCGCCGAGTACCCCAACCTGCGCTCGGCCCTGATGATGACCCTGCGCCTGGCCGAGGAGGAGTTCGGCTCCATCACCGACGAGGCCATGGCCCTGGTCGCCGACCTGTGCAAGGTGAACGTGGCCCACGTGCAGGGCATGGTCACCTTCTACACCCATTTCAAGCGCCCCTTCCACGGCAAGCACCGCTTCATGGTCTGCGCCACCCTGATGTGCGCCCTGGAGGGCAACACCGCCCAGGCCGAGAAGCAGATCAAGGACAAGCTGGGCATCGCCCCGGGAGAGCGCACCGCCGACGGCCTCTTCTCCTGCGAGAAGGTGGAGTGCCTGGCCGATTGCGACCGCCCGCCCGTGGTGCAATGCGACAACGAGCATTTCTGCTCCATGAAGGGCAAGGTCCTGGACGAATACCTGGAAAAGATGCTCAAGGCCGAGGGCAAATCCGCCTCCGACTACGCCGGCAAGCCGGGCGTGGCCATGGACCAGCGCGTCTCCTACCTGCCCAGCCGCTACGCCTTCCCGGGCGAGACCGAGGTGGGCGCCAAGCATTTCGAGGACAAGAACCCCGCCGCCCCGGGCGAGACCGAGCCCACCACCGCCATCCCCCGCCCGCTGCACACGCCGCTCTCGGCTCCCGTCGGGGACGGGGTCAAGGGCGTCATCACCCGCGAGGGACGCGACAGCATCCCGCACAGCGGCAACCGGGTCGAGAACGGACATGGCGGCCATAGCGGCCACGGCGCCGGAAAGGGTGCGAATCATGGCTGATACCCCCGATCCGAAGAACCCGAAGCCCAATCCCGCCGGCACCGGCGAGACCCCGGCCGGGGCCAAGGCCGATCAGAACGCCGCCCAGAAGGCGGCCGGCGCGCCGCAGCCCGCCCCCGTGCAGGCCGGCGCCGGGGCTGCCCCCGGCGGCGCGGCCCCGG
>CBILQL010000617.1:0-3395 GCA_966238865.1 uncultured bacterium | reverse complement strand
CAGGGAGGCGGTGACCACCACCGCGTATCCGGCGCAGAACAGGCCCACCAGGGCCAGGTAGCGCTTGAGGCCCGAGAGCAGGGAGGCGGATAGCCAGATTCCGTTCATGGTCACGAAGGACATGGCCAGGAAGGCCCGGTAGACCGGGCTCTGGCCCGGGAAGGCGAAGACCGCAAGGATCAGGCCGAGGAGCGCCCCGGAGGCGGTGAGCAAGGTGAGGGCCCCCAAAAAGGCCGGGGCCACCCGCTCCGGCTGCTTCTCGTAGATGCGATCGGACGCGTAGCGGGTGAAGGCCAGGGTCAGGATCGCGCTGAACACCAGGCTGGCGGCGATGACATAGGTCACCGAGGTCTGGAACCGGGTGATGAGGCGGACGGGGATGCCCAGTTGTCGGCCCAGGAGGTGGATGAGCAGGATGCCCGCGAAGGACAGGATCCAGGGGCCGGACCCGATGACGCCGGCATAGGCGTAGGCGCGGAAGAATCCCAGGAAACGGTCCCGGTCCAGGAGCCGGCGGATCTCGAAGCCTATGCCCGCCATGCTGTCCCCGCCTGCAGTCCAGGCTGCAGGTACGCCTGCAGGCCGGACCGCCGGTACGCCCGCCGGTCCGCCTGCCGATTCGCCCGCCGGTTCATGCGAGGGCCCGCCGGTACACGTCCGCGTAGGCGTCCAGCATCCCCCGCTCCGAATAGTAGCGCTCCACGCGGGCCTGGGCGGCGTCGCGCGCGCGCGACCACTCCTCCGGGTCGCCGTAGAGTCCGGCCATCGCCTCCGCCAGGGCGGTCGCGTCGCCGATGCCGACCACGCGGCCCGCGGCGCCCAGCGCCCGGTCCCCGGCGTCGTCCTCCCGGCCCAGGATGAGCTGCCGGCAGGAGCCCACGTCGGTGGCCACCGCGGGCACACCGGCGGCGAATCCCTCCAGCAAGGTGAGGGGCAGCGCCTCGCTGATGGAGCTCAGGACCAGCACCGCGGTCTCCGGCAGCACGTCGGCGACGTTCCGGAAGCCGAGGAAGCGCACCGTGTCAGACAGGCCGAGGGCCTCGGCGAGGGCCTGGCATTCCCGGAAATAATCGGGGTCCTCCTCGCCCGGCCCCACCACCCAGCCCTCGGCGCCGGGCACGAGGCCGCGCACGGTGCGCATGGCGCGGATGAAGGTCTTGATGTCCTTGATGGGCACCACCCTGCCGATGAGGGCGAAGACGGGCCGGGAGGGAGCGGCGCGGTTCGCGCGCAGGGGGGCGAAGCGTTCCAGGGGGATGCCGTTGGGGATGCACAGGGTGCGGTCGGACCGGGCGCCGTCCTCGATCTGCCGTCGCCGGATGCCGTCGTACAGGGAGATCACAGGGTCGGCGGCGGCATAGGCGCTCCTGCCCAGCGCCTCGAAGAACCGGATCCACAACCGCCGGACATAGCCCCCTTCGGGGGCATCGCCGCCCGCGGCCTCCCCGCCCCCGATCCAGGCGCTGTGCAGGAGATCGATTTTCCGTTCCTTGGTGTAGAGACCGTGCTCGGTGAGCACGAACGGGCGCTTGCGCGCGTGGGAGAGGAGGGCGCCCAGGAAACCGGCGTAGCCGGTGGAGACGCTGTGGTAGCAGCGCGCCGGGATGAGCCCGCGGGCGATGCGCGCCAGGGTCCATACGGGCCCGTGCATGGAACGCACGGTCCAGAAATAATCCAGGAAGGCGGGATCGGCGGCGCGGTCCCGGTACAGGGCGGTGATCATCTCCCAGGCCTCCCGCGCGCCGAGGAACTGCTCCTCCCCCAGGCGGCCTTCGAGGAGATGATCCGCGGCGGCGGCGAACAGGTGGCGGGGGCAGCCACCTGGGGCCGCGAAGCCGTCATGCAGGGCCCGCAGGTCGGCGAAGACGCGCGGATCCGCCGGGACCGTCTTCCCCTCCGGGGCGCGGTCCCGGCCGTCCCGGTGATGCAGGTAATGGACTTCCAGGTGCACGAGGTTGGGGGGGAGCTCGTAGCGCATCTCCCCGTAGGCTCCCGGCTCGCTGCCCAGGAAGGCGACGGCGAATCGGTACTCCGGGAATCCCCGGATGATCTGGTGCACCCAGGCCGAGACGCCGCCCCGGACGTACGGGTAGGTCCCCTCGAGGAGCAGGGCGATGTCCACGTCGGGAGCGGGTGCGGCAGTGGCGGCAGTGGCGGCCGCGGTGGCAGCCGCGGCGGCGGTGGCCGCGACGGCGGTTGCTGTGGTGGCGGTCGGCGGGGCGGTCGGTCTCATGTCATGCCCCTCCGCCCAGCCAGAAGCGCAGCACGCCGCGCAGGGGCCCGCCGGCGGCGCTTCGATCCAGGGCGGCGAGATGCTGCCGCGTCGAGGCGAAATCCCCGCGTCGGAAGGCCAGCTCGGCCAAGTGCGGGATCAGGCGCTCGTCGGAAACGTCCGGCCCGTCGGGCCCGCCTGCCGCCGAAGCAGCGAAAGGCGGAGACGAGGCTACCGCGGCCCCCGCCTCCGTCGTGGCCCGGCTTCCCTCCCGGGACCCCAGGCGGACCAGGATGCGGCCCTGGAGGAAGGCCAGATCATCGTCGCCGGGAGCGAGGGCCCGGGCGTCCTCGGCGGCGCGCAGCGCCTGTTCGAGGTGGTGGCGGGAGACCTCGCCGTCGGCCAGCTCCTGGTAGGCGGCCTCCCAATGGAGGAAGGCCAGCCGCCGCAGGGCCGCGACGCGCCGGGCCCCGTCCCGGGCTTCCCGCGCGGCGGCACCGGCTTCGGCGATGGCGGCCTGGGATTCCTTCTCGCGCCGCTCGAGCACCGCGTAGGCCGCCAGGCGCAGCTCGTCGGCGGGATCGCGGAGCATTTCCCGGAGCAGGCGGTTGCCGTGCGGCGTGGAGCGGCGGCGCAGGGCGAGGAGCAGGCCGAGGCGGCGATCCGCGGGGATGCCGCGCGCGAGCAGCCGGGCGCGGAAGCCGCCGGGACTGTAGCGCAGCGCTTGCCCGGCCCCGGCAGCGACCCCGGACCCGGCGCCGCGGCCGCGCGCCCGGCGCAGGATGCCGAAGGCGGGGCGGCTCTCCGGCCCCGGGGCCCGGAGGACGGGGAGCACGCCGAGCAGCACCCCGAGCATGCCCAGGACGGGCAGGGACAGGCTGAAGACGAAGACGAACGCCGCGAAGGCCGGAGAGCCCCCGCCGTCGCGCCGCAAGGCCCGGAGCGACGCCGCCAGCAGGGCGCAGGCGGCGGCGTGCAGCAGGAACAGCGGCGGCAGCGAGGCTCCTGCCGCCGAGGTCGCCCCGAGAAATTCCCACCCGGCCTTGCCCTCGAGGAGCAGGGCCGCGCAGGCCAGGTGGCCCCAGGCCGGCGGGCCCAGGAGACCCGGGGGCGACGTCTTCGCGGGGTCGGTCATGCCGGGCGCGCCTCGCCGGCCGCCGGGGCGCGCGGGCGGCCGCGGGCC
>CBILQL010000616.1:0-3413 GCA_966238865.1 uncultured bacterium | reverse complement strand
CAGGGAGCGGGGCCAGGACAGGCCGCAGGCCGGTTTCCCGTTCGCGGTGACGCCGGTGGAGGCCGTCCAATCCTTGCAGGTGCTGTTCGCCGACTTGAGCCTGCCGGTGGTGTCCGAGCCGGTCACGGTATGGTGGTTGTCCTCTTCCGGCGCATTCGGATCGGGCCGGTGGTTGGGGATGCCGTGCTCGTTGGGCAGGTCGTTGACGATGGTGGGATCGCCGTTCTTGGGGCGCGCGTTGATGAGATCGGTCTTGTTGGAGGCGACGAGGCGGCCGTTGCGGTCGTACCAGGGGCCGGCCCCGATGCGGTCCACGGCGTTCACCTGCTTGTTGTTCGCGTCCGCGGTCACGCTCAGGAAGGCCCTCCAGCCTTTCACCCCCGATCCCTTCATGCTCTTCTCGGCGAGGGCGGCGCAGATCTTGTCGGCGCCGCGGAGGCCCGCTCCCGGCCCGGTCTCGCCGAAGCGGTAGTCGCCGCCGAAGCAGCTGTCGTTCTTGGCGAGCTCCTGGAGGCCGCGCATGCTGGTCACGAAGAAGCTGAACTTGGGCGAGGTCTCCTTCAGCATCCGGATCTGGATGCCGGCGGAGTCGGAGTTGGAGATGCTCACGTAGGCCTTCTGGAAGCCGCTCTTGGTCGAGGTGAGGACGTCGTAGAGGGCTGCTGCCCGCTTGGCCGCGGGCGCCGAAGCGACAGAAGCCGAAATGGCGGACGCCGAAACGGCCGAGGACGGGGATCCGACCGGCGAAGCGTACAGGGCGCCGTCCACGGCATAGGCCCTGAGCACGGTCCGGGAGCCCGCGGCCTCGACCTCGAGGAAGCGCACGCCCGGGCCCAGGCCGGCCAGGGGCAGGTTGTAGGATCCGGAGGCGAGCTCGCGGCGCAGCACCGCATAGCCTCGGCCGTCCGCGGAGGCGGCGGTGACGGTCACCTCGGAGCTGCGGGGCAGGGCGAGGACCAGGCTGTTGGCGCGGATCTCGGCGGCGGTGGTGGTGAAGGGTCCGCGCGGGCCGGAGACGCCGACCCCGGAGCCGGCCAGGGTGAAGCTCCCGTCCGTCCCCGAGGTGGCCGTGGTTCCCAGGCCTTCCAGCTTCACGGTGGCGCCCGCGACGGGCGCGCCCGCGGAGTCGGTGACGGTGCCGCGCAGGTTGACGGCGACGGACTGCGCCATGGCCGGCAGCGCCGCCGCGACCACGAGGCTGGGTAAGATGCGGTGCATGGACGACTCCTTTGCGATCATGGGTTCAGCGCGAAGCAGTAGAAGCCGCCGTAGCCGCCGCCGCTGCCGATGAAGTTGTCTCCGGGGTTGCCGCCCAGGGATTTACCGTCGATGTCTATGCCGGGGGCGCAGCCCGGGGCGTCCCAGGTGGACATCCAATGGGCGCCCGCCATGGATCCGAAGCCGCCGCCGCCCAGGTTCCGGGGCCATGAGAAGCCGGCGCTGGGCTTGCCGTTGGTGGAGGCGCCGTCGGCGGTGGTCCAGTCCTTGCAGGTGGCGGTCGCCGACCTCAGCCTGCCGGTGGTGTCGGAGCCGGTGATCGTGTGGTGGTTGTCCTCCTGGGGCAGGTTGGGGTCGGGGCGGTGGTTCCCGATGCCGAACTCGTTGGGCAGGTCGTTGGTGATGGTGGGATCGCTGTTCTTGGGACGCACGCTCCGCAGGTCCGCCAGGGACGTGGCGAAGGTGCGGCCGTTGCGGTCGTACCAGGGGCCGGCGCCGATCCGGTCGATGGCGTTCACCTGCCTGCCGCCGGCGTCGGCGGTCACGCTCAGGAAGGCCCGCCAGCCCTTCACTCCCGAGCCCGGCATGCTCTTCTCGGCGATGGTGGCGCAGAGCTTGTCGGCGCCCCGCAGGCCCGCCCCCGGGCCCGTCTCGCCGAAGCGCAGATCGCCGCCGAAGCCTTTCTCGTTCTTGGCCAGCTCCTGCAGGGTGCGCATGCTGGTCACGAAGAAGCTGAACTTGGGAGCGCCCTCCTTCAGCATCTTCACGTTGACGTTGGCGGAATCGGAGTTGGCGATGTTCACGTAGGACTTCTGGAACCCGGACTTGGTCACCGTCAGCACGTCATTGAGGGCGGCGGCCCGCTTGGCAAGCGAGGCCGCGACGGCGGCCGTGACCTGCCCGCCCTCGGACCCGCGCAGCCAGCCGGCTCCGGCCACAGCCTTCACCAGGGACTGCCTGCCGTCCGCCTGCACGTGGAGGAAGCGGACGCCCGTGCCCATGGGGGGCAGGGCATGGGATCCGGCCGCGAGCTCCCGACGCAGCGAGGCCACCTCCCGGCCCTCGGGATCGAAGGCGGAGACGAGGACCTCGGTCTTCCCGGACACCGACAGGGACAGCGTCCCCCCGTGGATGCGCGCGAAGCCGTCACCGGGCTCCGTGGCTCGGACGGCCGTTCCATTGGTGAGGGCGAATCGTCCGTCGGCACCGGTGGTGGCCGTGAGGCCAAGGGCTTCGAGTTTGACGGTCGCGGAGGCAACCGGAACGTTCGCCGTGTCGGTGATCAATCCCCGGAGGTTCACGGAAGGGGTGGTTTGCGCCGAAACCGCCGTCGCGGCCGCTGCGAGCAGCATACAGGGGAACATTCGAAGCATCCGGGTCACTCCTGAAGGGAAGACGTTGTAAACGGAACAACAATAATGCCGAGAATCTGAATCGGCAATGCGCTTTCGCGCACGATTTGGTACAGATCCGCAGGATTCGGGGGATTGGACGCAATCAGGGTAAAGGTGTCAAATGTGTACCGGATAGTACGCCGGGCAGCGTTTTCCCTATTTCCGCAACCCGGACTACGCGCAGGATTCCCCGTGTCGGCGCCACCGGGGCGCCGCCGAATCCTTCAAGGCAGGATGACGATCTTGCGCAGGGCCAGGCCGCCAGTCCCCTGGTAGCGCAGGATCAGGAGCCCCGATCGCCGGAGCGTGAGGGTGACCGGGCCCTTGGCAGGCGCGGCTTTCGCCACGGATTTTCCGGCGGCATCGAACAGCTCGAAGCGGCCGCCCGGAACCAGGCCAAGGATGCTCGGATCGAGCACCAGGCGATGGCCGTCCACGGGTTGGGAGAACTTCGGCGGGCGCGGAGGCTCGGGAGGCGCGGGGGGATCGCTGAAGACCTCGAAGCTGTCCGCCATGGTGCCGTCCACGGCCTTGAAGAGGAAGCGGGCCTTGCGCGGGTCCCCGTCCACGTGGAAGGTCGCGAACAGGGCTCCGGCGGCGGCGCCTTGGGTGGCGGTGTAGGCCTTCGCCCACCAATTCCCGGAATTGTAGTGCGGCCGCACCTCGCCTCCGCCCAGTCCCGCGACGAAGGCGAAGGTCCTGCCTTTCCGGATCCGGAGCACGTCGCTGCGCGACACCACCCGCTTGGCCTGCATGCTGTCGAGCAGGTGGGTGCGGCTGTAGGAATGCTCGTGGGCGGTG
>CBILQL010000615.1:0-3433 GCA_966238865.1 uncultured bacterium | reverse complement strand
CTGCAGAGCGTGTACGCCAAGGTCGCCCTGCTGGGATTGGTCATCCTGTTCCTGCAGCGCCGGCCCTCCGGCCTGTTCCCGGCGAAGGGGCGTCATGAAGACTAGCGGCATCGCGGCCCTGCTGGGCAAGGAGAAGGGGGCCCTCGCGCTCACCGCGCTGGCGGTGGTCGTCCTCCCCCTGCTCAACGCCTTCGGGCTCTTCCCGGACCTGTACCTCAACCTGCTGGGACGCTATTTCTGCTTCGCCCTGGCGGCGCTCGGCATCGGCCTCATCTGGGGCCAGGCCGGCATCCTCTCCCTGTGCCAGGCCTTCTTCTTCTGCCTGGGCGGCTATGCCATCGGCATGCACATGCTGCTCAAGACCGGCACGGCAGGCGTGTACGGCTCCGCCCTGCCGGACTTCATGGTGTGGAACCAGGTCAAGGAGCTGCCCTGGTTCTGGAAGCCCTTCTACAACTTCCCCGTGGCCGTCCTCCTGGCCATGGCGGTGCCGGTGGCCTTCGCGGCCGTCTTCGGCTTCTTCGCCTTCCGCAGCCGCATCAAGGGGGTGTACTTCTCCATCATCACCCAGGCGCTGGCCCTGGCCACCTGGCTCATCTTCCTGCGCAACGAGACCATGCTCGGCGGCACCAACGGCCTCACCGACTTCAAGACCCTGCTGGGCTTCGAGCTGTCCCAGCCCGCCACCAAGCGCTGGCTGTACGTGGTCGCGGCCGCCACCCTGGCGGCGGCCTATTTCGGCAGCCGCGCCCTCACGCAATCCAAGCTGGGCAAGATCCTGGTCGCCATCCGCGACAGCGAGCAGCGCGTGCGCTTCACCGGCTTCTCGGTGGCCCGCTACAAGCTCTTCATCTTCGCCTTCGCCGCCCTCCTGGCCGCCGTGGGCGGCATCCTCTACGTGCCCCAGACCGGCATCATCACCCCGGGGCGCATGGACGTGAAGGCCTCCCTGGAGATGGTGGTGTGGGTGGCCGTGGGCGGGCGCGCCACTTTGGGCGGGCCCATCCTGGGCGCGGTGGGCGTGAGCCTGTGCTACAGCTACCTGACCGGCGCCTTCCCGGGATCCTGGCTCTACTTCCTGGGCTTCCTGTTCATCGCCGTGGTGCTCTACTTCCCCGACGGCGTCGCCGGGGCCTACCAGCGCCTCAAGGCCCGCATCGCCGCCAAGCGGGCCGCGGGGTCCGCGGCCGCCGCGCCCGGGGCCGCCGGGCCGCGGGAAGCCGCCGGGCAGCTCCCCGCCGAGAGCCGCCCCGTCCTTGAGGAGACGAAAGCATGAGCCGCATCCTGCTGCATGTCGAGAGCCTCTCGGTCTCCTTCGACGGGTTCAAGGCCCTGGACGTGGAGTTCTTCGAGCTGGAGGAGAACGAACTGCGCGTGGTCATCGGCCCCAACGGCGCCGGCAAGACCACCTTCATGGACGTGCTCTGCGGCAAGACCAAGGCCGGCACGGGCCAGGCCATGATGGACGGCAACGACCTCACCAAGCTGGACGAGCGGCAGATCGTCGAGCTGGGGGTGGGCCGCAAGTTCCAGACGCCGTCCGTGTTCGGCAGCCTCACCGTGTCCGACAACCTGCGCCTGTCCCGCAAGACCGACCGCGGCATCGTCCACAGCCTGTTCGAGCGCCTCACGGCCAGGGACCGCGAGGACATCGGCCGGGTGGCCGAGATCGTGGGGCTTGAGGACGAACTGGGCCGCGACGCCGCCTACCTCTCCCACGGGCAGAAGCAATGGCTCGAGATCGGCATGCTCATCCTGCAGGATCCGCGCCTGCTGCTCATCGACGAGCCGGCCGCGGGCATGACCGACGAGGAGACCGCCAAGACGGCGCGCCTGCTCCTCGACCTCTCCAAGAAGCACTCCATCATCGTCATCGAGCACGACATGGAGTTCGTCAAGCAGCTGGCCCGCAAGGTGACCGTGCTCTGCGAGGGCAAGGTGCTCACCGAGGGGCCCATCGAGAAGGTCCAGGAGGATCCCCAGGTCATCGAGCGCTACCTGGGACGCTCCCACAGCCGGGAGAAGGAGGCCCTCGCCAAGGCGTGAGCCGGGGCGGGGCGCGAACAGGGTAACGCAAGCGACAGGGAGAAGCCACAGGCCGATGTCCGACACTCTGACCATAGACAACCAGCCCCATCCCGATTCCGCGGCGTCCCGGGCCGCGACGTCCCCGGCCGGGGCCGACCCGGTGCTCGCCGTGCGCAAGCTCGGCGTCTACTACGGCGAGAGCCAGGTGCTCCGCGACGTGGACCTGGAGCTGCGCCCCGGGCGCATCACCGCCCTCATGGGCCGCAACGGCGTGGGCAAGACCACCTTGCTCAAGTCCATCGTGGGCCTGCTCAAGGCGCGCTCCGGCGAGGTGCGCTTCGCCGGCCGCAAGGTGAACGACCTGCCGCCCGAGAAGCGTGCCCGCCTCGGCCTCGCCTACGTGCCCCAGGGCCGCGAGATCTTCCCCAAGCTGACCATCGAGGAGAACCTGCTGATGGGCCTGGAGGCCCGCACCGACGGGCTCAAGAAGATCCCCGAGGACGAGATCTACAGCCTGTTCCCGGTGCTGTCCCAGATGAAGAAGCGCCTGGGCGGCAACCTGAGCGGCGGCCAGCAGCAGCAGCTCGCCATCGCCCGCGCCCTGGTGGGCGCTCCCAAGGTCCTGCTCCTGGACGAGCCCACCGAGGGCATCCAGCCCTCGATCATCCAGGACATCGAAAGGGTGCTCACCGGCCTCAAGTCCCGCGGGGACATGGCCATCCTGCTGGTGGAGCAATACCTGGACTTCGCCCGCCGCCTGGGTGACGACTATTACATCATGGAGCGCGGCTCCATGGTGATGGGCGGCGACATCTCCCAGCTCACCGAAGAGCATATCAAGAAGCACCTCGCTTTTTGAGCCCGCACCTCGCCTTCTGAGCCCGCACCCCGCCTTCTGAGCTCCGGCGCGCCCGCGCTGCGGGCCCCCTATTGTCATTACAAATACCACGCGATTGACAATTCCCTTTTGCCGGGCATGACAACGCCACGCACTTTTTCACGCTTCCGCCGGCCCAGGTGACAATTGCCCCGCTTCCTGTACATATGCGGCGCCGTCCGCCGCTGGCACGATGCGTGCTCCCTTCCCAGGCGGGTCCTTCCCCCGGGGAGGGTTCTGAATCAACCCCATAAGCGAGGAAAAGCACATGAAGAGACGGGAAAATGCATGGCTACGGCGATCCGGCCTTACGATCGTCGTCCTGGGATTGGCCGCCGGCCTGGCGAACGCCGAAGAGGCCGCCGCCGGCCCTTCCGCCGAAATGTTCACCACCAGCAACCTGTGGATGATGATCGCCGCCGCCCTGGTCTTCATCATGAACCTCGGGTTCGCAACCGTCGAAAGCGGGCTGACGCGGGCCAAGAACACCGCCAACATGATCGAGGAGTCGGTCAAGAACGCCGACAG
>CBILQL010000614.1:0-3442 GCA_966238865.1 uncultured bacterium | reverse complement strand
AAGCTTCTGGGCGAGAGCTCCCCGGAAAGATTCCGGGCGGTGCTGGAGGCCAAGTCCGAGACCCCCTCGCGCTGGCCTCTTCTGCATTACCTCATCAGCAATGCGGCCACGGCGATCATGACCAGCGATGCGGACATCATGGCCCGGTATGCCGGACTGGTCGAAAACCGCGAATCGGGCGAGCGCCTGTTGAAGCAAATACTGGCCGAGCATGAAGACACGCGCCTGATGCTTGAGGCCGTGTATGGCGGCGCGCTGGCCAAGGTACGTCCGCGCGTGCACCGCTCCCTGCAACGCCGCAAGGCCGCGCTGGCGCCCTTGCACGCCCATCAAATCAAGCTGCTGCGCCGCTGGCGCGCCGCGCAGGCCGCCGGGGAGAAGGGCGAAGCCTCCGACCGCCTCTTGATGCAGGTGCTGCTGTCGGTGAACGCCATCGCCTCGGGACTCGGGGCGACGGGGTAGCCGATTCCGGCGGCGCCCCGGCGGCCAGGGCCCTGTAGTCGAGGGCATCGAGCTTGACCTTGATCTCCTCCGGCACCTTCCCGTCCTTGCCGATCATGCGCGCCTGGTCCGCCGGGACCAGCATGGCGATGGCACGATGGTATTCGCCCGCCTGCACCGCGGTCGAGAAGCAGGCAGGCCGCGAGGCCAGCGAGAATGAAAGGCTTCGGCACGGGGGCGGATTGCGTCGTCATGGCGAACTCCCGGCAGCCGGGAAGGCCCTTCAAAAGCGGCGGCTGCGGCGCGCCTTCTAATCCCGGGTCCGGTTCGCGAGGTCCGCGAAAGCCTCGCGCAAGGTGCTCAGCCTGGGAGGCTTGCTCAGGATGATGTCCACGTTGGGCACCTGCTCCCCCTCCGTGATGAGCTTCTGCCCCCAGCCGGTCAGGAGCACCACCGGCGTTCGAGGCGAAACCTCCTTCACCGAGGCTGCCACCCTGCGGCCGTCCACGTAGGGCATGCCCAGGTCGGTGATGACCGCGTCCACGGACTCGCCATTCCGCACCAGGGAGCGGAAGGAGCTGATGGCGGCCTCGCCACCGCTGGCCAGCATCGCGGAATGGCCCAGGGAGGTGACGGCCCGGTTCAGGGATTCCAGGAGAGGCGGATCATCGTCCACGAGCAGCAGGCGGAGGGAGCGCGTCGGCTTGGCGGGGACGGCCGGCTTGGCGGGATCGGGCGCCGCGGCCGCCTTCGGGAAGACCAGGCGGAAAGTCGTCCCGCGACCGGCCTCGCTGTCGATCTCCACCTCCGCGCCGTGCCGCTGGGCCACGCCGTAGACCATGGCCAGGCCGAGCCCCGTGCCCCGCTCGCCCTTGGTGGTGAAGAACGGCTCCAGGCAGCGGCGGCGCGTCTCCTCGTCCATGCCCACCCCTGTGTCCCGGACTTCCAGGTACACGTTGGGCCGGTCGGCCGGGCTCCAGGTCTTGAGGGTGAGCCGCCCGCCCTCGGGCATCGCGTCCACGGCGTTGAAGATCAGGTTGGTGAGGGCCTCCCGGATTTCCCCCTCCACGCCCGAGGTCGGGGGCAAGGCGGGTTCCAGGGCCGTGTCCACCTCGATGACGATTCCGCGCTGCTGGGGCATCTCCTTCCAGCGGGCGCGGGTCATATCCACCACCTGGGGCACCAGGGCATTGAGCTGCACCGGAGCCAGCGGCGCCTTCGCGTCGCGCTGGCGGTAGAACTCGCGCATGCGCCCCACCGTGGCTTCCACGTCCTCGATGGCATGGATGATGGTCTCCAGGTTCTTGCGTCCGCCCGGGCTGATCCCCGGCTCGTTCTCGCGCAGCATGTCGGTATAGATGGTGATGGGCGAAATGGCGTTGTTGATGTCATGGGCGATTCCGCTCGCCATCTGACCCAGGGCCCGGAGGCGTTCCTGCTGCATCACGGTCGCCTGGGATTGGCGCAGGTCGTCATAGGCCTTCTCCAAGGCCGAATACAGGCGGGACTGGTGGACCGCCAAGGCAGAATGCTCGCTGAGCTGGCGGAGGAAATCCAGCTCCGCGCTCCCGAAAGCGCGGGCTTGCAGGCGGCCCGCGATCAGGATGCCGAAGACCTCCGATTCCACGATCAGCGGCGAAGCCAACAGGGAGAGGATTCCATGGGCCGCAAGCGCGGCATGCAGCGGGAAGTCGGAGGCCGAGAGGTCCGGCTCGTGGACCGTCTGCCGCCGCAGGCAGGGTTCCAACCCGTTCGCGGCGATATCCAGGGCGGTTTGGGCGTGGCCGGAAATGTAGGCGGCGAGGCCATCAATCCTGGTTCCCAGGCCGGAGATCCGGAGCTGTCCCGCTCCCGCGTCCCGCATGGCCACGCAGGCGAAATCCACCGGCAATTCCTTCTCCAGGTATTGCACCATGACCTGGAAGATGCTGGCCGAATCCATCCGCTGGCCGATGGCCCGGGTCAGCCGGTCGAGCAGCTCCATGCGCGAGAGCTGTTCGGAGATGCGCTCCATGGCCTTGAGGCTTTCCGCTTCCAGGCGCTTGCGCTCGGTGATGTCCACGATGGCGCTGAGCACGAAGCGCGTATCTCCCGTCTCGACAGGGTTGAGGCCGATCTCCACGGGGAATTCCCTGCCGTCCTTGCGGATGCCGTACAGGTCCCGGCCCGCTCCCATGCGGCGCGCCTCGGGCCGGGCGAAGAATCCGGACCGCTTGCCGGGATGTCCGGCGCGGAAGCGTTCGGGCACCAGGATCTCCATCTCCCGACCGATGAGCTCGCCTTGCGCGTAGCCGAACATCCGCAGCGCCTCGTTGTTGGCGAGGGCGATGATTCCCTGCGCGTCCACCATGACCATGGCAGTGGGGGCGGATTCCACCGTGGCCCGGAACAGCGCTTCCGAGCGTTTGCGCTCCGAGATGTCCACGATGGCGCTCAGGACGAAGAGCCCCTTCTCGGTCTGGATGGGATTGAGGCCGATTTCTATCGGGATCTCGGCCCCGTCCTTGCGCAGGCCGTACAGGTCGCGTCCGGCTCCCATGCGCCGCGCCTGCGGCCGGTCCACGAACCCGTGACGCCGGTCCGGATGGCCGCCCTGGAAGCGGGCGGGGATTAGGACTTCCACCTTGCGGCCCAGGAGCTCCTGCCGGTCATACCCGAACAGCCGCTCCACTTCGCGGTTGACCATGGTGATGGTCCCCTCCGCGTCGGTCATGATGATGGCCGTGGGAACCGACTCCACGATGGTGGTGAGGAGGGAGGCGGGATTCTGGATGTCGATGAATTGACCGAGCATGAGGCCTCCGGCGGGAACCCGCGATGGAGCCGGAAAAACCTAGTAATGCCAATCTGGCAATCCAATACTCGGAAATCGGGGGCGCGCGATCCTCCCCAGATCCGGAACGTCCAGAGTCGTTACGGTCGATCGCCGGCCATTCCGGCCCAGGCCCGGTTCTCCTCGATAAGGGAAAGGGCCTCCTCGAGTCGCGGCTCGGTGAGGGGC
>CBILQL010000613.1:0-3447 GCA_966238865.1 uncultured bacterium | reverse complement strand
TCGCCTCCCACCAGCAGCAGATCGCTTTCCGGATCGTCCTCGGCGTCGCGGGCCGTCCGCACGTAGTGGTAGGGTTCCTCGGTGTCCCACAGGAGTGCCCTCGGCAAGCTGCCGGCCGGCACCTTCAGCGCGACGACGTAGGTGCGGTGGGGCTCCAGCTTGGTATGCATGGTCAGGCGATCGTTGACCGGGACGTTGGTGGCCACCACCACCGAACCCGCGAAGATGCGCTTGCCGCTGTGCAGCACGACGCAGGCGTTGCGGCCCCCCGTTATCTCCGTCGCATGGCCGCCGGTGTAGATGGCGGCGCCGTGGCGCACCGCCGCCTCTGCCAGGCCGGAGAGGTAGCGCAAGGGATGGAATTGGGCCTGGTCGGGAAACCGCAGCGCCGGGCCGGTGTCGAAGCCCGGGATGGGCGCCCGGTCGGCGAGGTGGACGGCGAGGCCCGCGTCGCGGGCCGCCTGGTACTCCCGAAGGATGATTCCGCCGTCCTCGGCGGCCCGATCGGCCGCGTCGGGCCCCTGGAACAGCCAGCCGTCCACGCGCTCGAAACCGCAGGCGATGTTCTCGGCGGCGGCGATGGCCGAAATGCGGTCGATGGCGGCGGCATGGCTCTCCGCCACGAGCCGCGCAGCCTGCTCCCCGTGGATGGCTGCGAGGACGTGGTAATGGTCGTCCACGGCGCTGGCGAGGTGCGCCGTGGTGCGGCCGGACTCCCCGCTGCCGATGGCGCCGTCGTCGACGACGGCCACCGAGAGGCCCTGCCGGGCGGCCTCATAGGCCACCGAGAGCCCGGTGATGCCCGCGCCCACGACCGCGACATCAACCCGGATGTCATGGCCCAGGACCGGATATTTCGGCGTCTCGGCGGAACGCGTCCATACGGACACGTGGGCGCCGGAGGTGCTGTCCCTGCGGCCTGCGAGCATATACTCCCCCTATCGAGTCCCCTTACAGTTAAACAAGGTTTTTCGGAGGGAGGATGCCCGCGGCGGATGCGGAAGAAGCGGAGGCTCAAGCCGCAACCATGCTGTCCTTCATCGGGAGCCGCAGCTGGGTCCGGTATTTCCGGGGCGTTATCCCGTAGACCTGCTTGAAAATGCGGTTGAATTGGAGCTGATCGGAAAAACCGAGGTCCGAGGGACGGAAAGCGGCCCCTTTGGAAAGCAGGGACTTCGCCCTCGCGATGCGCAGCCTGAGCAGGTACTGATGGGGAGGAACGCCGTACGCCCTCGAGAAGGAGTTGCAGAGGTGGCTCGGCGTCGTGCAGGATTGGTAGGCCAGCTCGTCCAGCCGTATGTCCTCGGTGAAATGCGCCTGCAGGAAGTCCATCGCCCTGCGCAAGACCTCCCGTCGGCGGATTCTGCATAGGGGGAGCGGGGACTTTTCGGCCGCATTGGAGAGCAGGGCCGAAACTCCGGCGAGGAGGTGGGACTCCTTGACGATCGTCGGGAGATCGGATTGCAGGATGGCGGGCAGGTTCGCGAAGCTGCGGTGCACTCCGGGCTCCCGGAAATCGGAAAACTTCCAGCGCGGAACGGACGTCCCCAGGACTTCCTCGGCCACCCGCGATACATATGCGGTGTCCAGGAACAGGACCCAGAACGCCGCCGGCGCGCTCACACGGCGCGTATTGTGCACTTCCCCCTGGTCCATCAGCATCAGGCTTCCCCGGCCGGAGATTTGCCGCTTGCCGCGGGAATCCCACTCCGAAACCGCGTCGGTATCCAGGACGGTGCACACCGTCAAGGTCTCGTGGAAAACCCGCCAGAGCCGCGTCGAATTCCGCGCGCTCATCGCCTCTACGCCGGCTATCCCCTGCGGCTTCCACCAGCGGATTTGCTCTTCGGGAATATTCGGCGCCACCAACCGATCCTCATCCGAAAAAACACCATAAAGCCATAATCAACAAAAAGTCAAATAGCAAAAAAAAGGGGGAGGCCCTAGGACCTCCCCCATGGAATTACGAATCCGATCTCCGAGGTCCGGTTCAGGGGCCGAGGAGAGCGGTCGGGAGGCTTCGACCTCTCACTCCCCTTCCAGCCGGGCCACGTCGCCCAAGGTGGTGCCGGTCGGCTTATGCGCGTTCACATAGGCCTTCCACTCGGCGTCCTCCTTGTTCTTGAAGTAGTCCACGACGCTCAGGGTGAGCTTGCGGGAGGGACCGTCCACCTCGATGACGGCGGCCGGCACCGTGTCGCCGGCCTTGAAGGCGTCGGCGGGGTTCCGGATGCTCTCGGTGGTGAGCTTTGAGGTGGGGATGAACCCCTCCAGCCCGCCCGGGACCTCGACGATGACGCCGCGCTCCAGGAGGCGCAGGATCTTGCCCTGCACTTCCTTGCCCACCGGCAGCGCCGTCGCCACGTTCTCCCAGGGATCCTCCTCCAGGTGCTTCATGGAGAGGGAGATGCGGCGCTTCTCCTTGTCGATGGCCATGACGATGCACTCCACCTTGTCGCCCTTCTTGAGCACTTCGGAGGGGTGGTTGATCTTCTTGGTCCAGGACATGTCGGAGACGTGGATGAGGCCGTCGACCCCCTCCTTGATCTCGATGAAGGCGCCGAAGGCGGCCAGGTTGCGGATCTCGCCGGTGACCTTGGAGCCCACCGGGATCTCCTCCTCGATGTGCTGCCAGGGATCCGGGGTGGCCTGCTTGAGGCCGAGGCTGATCTTCTCGTTCTCGGCGTCCAGCTTGAGCACCATGGCCTCCACCTCGTCGCCCTGGTTGAGCAGCTGGGAGGGGTGCTTGATGTGCTGGGTCCAGGACATCTCGGAGATGTGGATGAGGCCCTCGACGCCCTGATCGAGCTCGACGAACACGCCGTAGTCGGTGATGGACACGACCTTGCCCTTGACCTTGGTGCCCTCGGGGTACTTGGCGGCCACGTCCTCCCAAGGATGCTTGGTGAGCTGCTTCATGCCGAGGCTGATGCGCTCCTTCTTCTCGTTGAAGTCGAGCACGACCACCTTCACGCGGTCGCCCAGGGAGACCACCTCGGACGGGTGGTTCACGCGGCCCCAGCTCATGTCGGTGATGTGCAGCAGGCCGTCCACGCCGCCCAGGTCGATGAACGCGCCGAAGTCGGTGATGTTCTTGACCACGCCCTCGCGGATCTGGCCCTTCTCGAGGGTGTCGATGATCTCGTCGCGCATCTTGGAGCGCTCCTGCTCCAGGACAACGCGGCGGGAGACCACGATGTTGCGGCGGATCTTGTTGACCTTGATGACCTTGAAGTCCATCTTCTGGCCGATGAGGGCGTCGAGGTCCGGGACCTGGCGCAGGTCGATCTGGGAGCCGGGCAGGAAGGCCTCGATGCCGAACAGGTCGACGACGACGCCGCCCTTGATGCGGCGGGTGATGGTCCCCGTGACGATCTCCTCCTTCTCGAAGGCCTCGCGGATGCGCTCCCATACGCGCATGAAGTCGGCGCGCTGCTTGGAGAGGAT
>CBILQL010000612.1:0-3460 GCA_966238865.1 uncultured bacterium | reverse complement strand
CCTGCGCCAGGGCGCGGACGTGCTCTTCAACGGCGTGAAGATCGGCCGGGTGGAGGCGGTGAACCTGGCGGGCGGGGCCGGGCGGGCCACGCCCACGGGCCGGGTGGTGCTGGACCTCGACATCGACCGCAAGTACCAGCAGTTCATCACCGACCAGTCGGTGGCCTTCGCCCTGCGCGACAAGAACCTGGTGTCCGACCGCGTCATCAACATCGAGACCCTGGCCCCGGGCGGCCGGGTGCTGGAGGGCGGCGACACCGTGGACGTCTCCGAGTCGCGCGACATCGAGACCGTGCTCAGCGGCCTCACCCGCCTCATGGGCAAGATGGACATGCTCATCAACAGCATCGACGAGGTGGTGGCCATGAGCAAGGACTCCAACTCCACCGTGGGGGCCATGCTCGGATCGCGGCAGCTCTACGACCGCCTGCTGCGGGGCGTGGACCGGGTGGACACGGCGGTGGGGGAGGGCCGGGCGGTGCTGGCCCAGGTGAAGCGCCTGGGCGACACCGTCGGCGCCACCATGGGGGCCTTCCTGGCCCGCGCCGACACCGCCTCGGCCGCCATGGTGCGCACCGCCGGCGAGGTCGAGAGGCTCAGCGTGCACGCCAACGGCATGGCCGACCAGGGGGAGGTGCTGCTGAAGCGGATGGACCAGATCATGCTGCAGGGATCCGGCAGGCTGGAGCAGGCCGGGGACCTGATGGACGCGGTGTCCAAGCTGTGGTTCATCCGTGGGAAGATGCAGACCAAGGGCGAGTACCCGGTGCTCCTGAACGAGGCGGGTCCGTGACGCGCGCGTTCGGCCTGGCAATCCTCATCGCGGCGCTGTGCGCGGCCCAGCCCGCGCGCGCCGACGATTCCCCCCGGCACGCCGAGCGCGGGGTGCAGGCCTACCGGTCCGGCAAGTTCGACCTCGCGCGCGTGTTCTTCACCCATGCGCTCCAGGACGCCGTGCTCAAGGGCAAGGAGGAGTGGATCGTCAAGGCCACTCTCAACCTGGCGGACCTCGAGCTCGAGGCCATGGAGGAGCAGGAGGCGGAGCGCCTGCTGGAAGGCGTCGGCACCCGGGACCCGGCCCTGCGCTGCCTCACCCTGTGGAAGCGGAGCCAGCTCGCCTTCCTGCGCCGCCGGCACTCCGAGGCCGTCTCCCTGGCCGACTCGGCCCTGGCGCTGGACGCCCGGGCGGGCCGGGACAAGGCCCGTGCCCTCGCCCTGCGCGCGGATCGCCTGCGTTACCTCATCGCCTCGCGCCCCCCCGCGGAATGGGAGAAGGAGTACCGCGAGCTGTCGCCGCGGCTGCCGGGCCTCGACGCCGGCCGCGCCGCCTCCCTGGAGGCCTCGGAGGCCATGGCCCGCCAGGACTATCCCCGCGCCGATTCCCTGTGGAAGGCGGCCACCTCCCATTACCGGGAGCAGGGACGGCTGGCCCAGGTGGGCGCCTGCCTCAACCAGCAGGCCATGGCCCTGTTCTCGCGGGGCCTGCGGGAGGAGGCCCTGGACGCGAACGCGCGCGCGGTGGCGGTGTTCGCGGAGCTGGGACTCCCCATGCCGGGGCTGCGCGCCCAGGCCCTGCGCCTGCTGCTGGTCGAGGACGGCGTCGAGCTCGCCAGGCTGCGGCAGGACATGGACCTCGTGGTGCGGCGCATCGACGGGTTCGATCTGCAGGGCATTCTGGAGGAATACTCGCAAAACCTGCCGGCCGCCTCCCGGGGCCCGGGCCGGTAATATTCCTGCCAGATCGTCCCCCGGTCGCGGCGGCCGGGGGTGTGCGATGCCGGTCCCCGATCCCATCATCGCATCCCTGCAGCTTGCCAATTCCCGGCGGGAAATGGATGTTATCGCCTGGATGACCGAAGCGATGCCACCCGCCGAGATGTCCGGATGAACCGGCTCCGTTCCCTCCGGCATTCCGCCATTCCGTCCCTGGCCGTTCTTTCCGCCCTCCTCGCCCTCCTGGTTCCCGCGCCGCGCGTCGGAGCCGCCAACCTCCAGGCCCAGGACTTCCTCTTCTTCTCCACCCACAAGGCGCCGGGCAAGGTGGTCGGCGACGACCGGTCCGCCTACCTGCTCACCGAGAGCGGCATCCTCGTCTTCGACTACCGGCGGAAGACCTGGGCCGACAACCTGTATGTCCCCCAGAGGGCCCGCGACATCCGCTACTTCCGCTCCCGCCTCTACGTCCTGACCGAGGCCGGCCGCTACCTGGAATACAACGAGGCCTTCCGGCGGTTCACCGACGCCTCCGAATCCGCCTGGTCGGCGGCGGGGGCCGACGCGAACGGTTCGGGCGGCGTCCCGGACCTCACCGGGCTGATGCTGGAGGACAACTGGTTCTTCCTCGGGGACGCTGTGCGCGACCGCAACATGCGCAAGGCCCCGATCACCGACGCCCGGGTCTTCGACTACGACAACCTCTGGGTCCTGAGCCGGGGGCTCGGATCCTTCTACGGGTCCTCCCGGCGCAAGCGCGCCGCATCGGCCTGGTTCGGCCTGGACGATCCCGCCTGCTTCGTCGCGTATCCCGAGGGCAAGGACATCTGGTTCGGCACCTGCCGTCCCGACGGCTCCCTGGTGCGGGCTTCCGCCGACCTCGGCGCCTGGAAGGTGTATCCCGCCCACTACGAATCCGGCTTCGGGGACGGCTGCATCCACGACATCGCCGCCTGGAAAGGCTATATCTGGCTGGCCACCGAGAAGGGCGTGGTGCGCCACGAACCGGGCCGGGGAGGATTCAAGACCTTCTCGCACATGCAGGGCACCACCTACGTCCCGGTGCACGCCTTCCACGTCCACGCGGGGAGGCTGTACGCCGGCAGCGAGGAGGGGGCCGCCTACCTGACCGAGCCGGACGGGAGCTTCGAGTCCCTTCCCAAGCCGGGCGGCGTCCGCGTGCCCGTGTACGAGCTGGAAACCAAGGGCAAGGATCTCTGGGCCGCCACGCAATACGGGCTGTACGTCTACCGGGACGACAAGGGCTGGCAGACCCTCAAGGAGGTGAGCGGCAAGGACGTGCCCGAGAGCTACGGCCAGCTCATCCCCTCCGTCAAGCATCTCGACTCCACCCTGTACTGGCTGAGCGGCTCGAAGCTCATGTTCAAGCCCCGGGGAAAGGGCGCGAAGGTGCTCCTCGATCGGTCCCGTCCCTTCAAGCTCCGCCTGGACGGAACCATCCTGTACGTGGCCTTCCACGACGGCGTCACCGCCTTCGACACCGGGAAGAACCTGTGGACCGACTTCCGCCTCTCGGACGGAATCCCCGGCACGCGGGTCCTGAGCGCCTCCGTTTCCGGGGGCTGGCTGTGGGTGGGAACGGACCTGGGAGTCTCGCGTATCCGGGTGAAGCCCTACCTTCCTTAGCGCCTCCCTTCGCGCCTCTCCCCACTGCGACAGGCGCCGGTTTCCGGGAGTCCGCTTGAGGATTTTGGCCTTCCGATCCCGCCCCGGCCTACCCCGTCCC
>CBILQL010000611.1:0-3467 GCA_966238865.1 uncultured bacterium | reverse complement strand
CGTGCTGCCGACGTTCTTCGAGGTGTGCAGCGCGTCGTTCAGGACCCCCTCGCCGTTGAAGCTCCCGAACGTGATCCCGTTCACGATGGTCTTGACCGTCATGCCCTTGACGTGGATTTCCAGGTCGTTCCATTCCGGGTAGTAGGAGAATTTCCAGCCGGCGGGAGTCGTGACGTTGCTCTTCGCGATGTTCCAGTTGGGAAGGTTGGGGAAGAACCACCGCTGGCTGCCCTTGGTCATGTCCAGGATGCATCCCGTGCGCCAGTTGTTGAAGGTGTAGATGTCCACCTGCGGCCCGTTCAGGAAGCCGCCCTGATCGTTGGGATCCCAGTAGCTGCGGAAGTTCACGCCGCTGTTGCCCTGGTTCCCGCTCGGGGCCGAGAATTTCAGCTTCAGGACGAAATCGGTGTAGGCCTTCTCGGAATACAGCCACAGCCACCCGGCTCCGCCGGGCGATTCGAGATGGATATAGCCGTCATGGACGGAGGCGAAATCCTTGATGTCGGTGGCGGCGCTCTTGGTGGTCCAATGGGTGAGATCGGTGCCGTTGAACAGGGATACGAACGGGGTGTCGGTCTGGGCTTGGGCTGCGTGGGAAGCCAGGAAAAAAAATCCCGTGAAGGCTATTAATCGCAAACCCCTGTGCATGGCTGATTCCTCCTAGGGGATAAAACTAGTCAAATCCCCTAGAACCTGGACCTTGATGTCCGTGATTCATGTATCGCATTCCGGATTGCTGAACTAGCTTTTAGCTGCTCGCATTTTCGGAAAGCAGGGATTTTCGTGGTACGCAGCAGTCACAGACTTTGGACGGCTTTGGTGGGAGCGGCCCTGGCTGCCTCGCCCTGCCGGGCCCAATGGGAAAAGACCAGGGGGCCCGAAGGGGGCATGGGTTCCGTCTTCGTGACCCTGGGATCCGCGTCCTTCATCGGAAGCAACGGCGGCGGGGTCTTCCGTTCCCTGGATGAGGGAAGCACCTGGACCCAGGTGAATAAAGGGCTCACCGCCTCCCGGGTCATCGCCATGGCCGTCAGAGGCTCGGACCTCTTCGCGGGGACCACCGATGACGGGTTGTTCCGGTCCACCGATCAGGGGAATACCTGGACAGGAGTGAACCAGGGCCTGACCAGCACCTGGGTCCAGGCCGTGGCCGCGGTGGGCAATACCTTGCTGGTCACTATCAACGGAAAGGGGATCTTCCGATCGACGGACCAGGGCGATTCCTGGGTCCCGGCGAATGAGGGATTGACGGACCGCAGCGTCTGGCAATTGGCCATCCTCGGCGACGTGGTTTTCGCGGGAACCTCCCAGGAGCGCATCTATAAATCGATGGACCTGGGGCTTACCTGGGTCAAGGCCAGCCAGGGGATGTATGCCCTTCAGTGCAATTCGCTCGCGGTCAAAGGGAGCGCGGTCTATGCGGGAACCCACGTGGGCCTGTTCCGCTCAATCAATTCCGGCGCCACTTGGTCGCGCATCGCGAGCGGCTTCGCCGATACCAGTGTCGTCGAGCTGGCGGTGGATGGATCCGACCTGTATGTCGGGCATGCCGGGGGCCTGTATCGATCCGGGGACGATGCCCAAACGTGGCAGGCGGTCCACGACGGCCTGGGGGACAGGAACATCACCATGCTGGGCGTGGGCCCTTCCCATCTCTTCGCCGGCACGGTGCGGGCAGGGCTATACCGGTCCTCCGATCGGGGAGAAACGTGGACTCCGATCAATACCGGATGGAGCGCATCCTGGATCACGGCCTTGGCCCACGGCGAAACCCATGTGTATGCCGGTACTCATTCTTCCGGGGTTTACCGTTCGGCGGACCAGGGGGAAACCTGGGTCCAGGTGAAGAATGGATTGACCAATAGCGATATCATCACCCTAGCCGTCGAGGGATCCCGTGTCTATGCCGGAACCTATGACGGCGGTGTCTTCCGGTCCATGGACCATGGGGCTTCCTGGACGCCCATCAACCAAGGCCTGTCGAGTTTGTATGTCTACAGCCTGCTGCCCACCGATTCCGGCCTTTTCGCCGGGACCTATGGAGGCGTTTACCGTTCCACCGATCATGGCGATACCTGGGTCCAAAAGAACAACGGGATCAAGGGGTATGTCTTTTCCTTCTGCCGAAGCGGGAATCATCTCTTCGCGGCGGCAGCGCACGATGCCGTCTTTCGATCGGCTGACAATGGCGAGTCTTGGACTCCGTTGAAAGACGGTTTGCCATTGGAGTTGGAGTCCATGATGGCGGCGGGTTCGAGCCTCTTCGTCGCCACCTACGGCCACGGGATTTACCGCTCCGACAATGACGGCGCTTCCTGGAGGGCGGTGAATGCGGGCCTGACCGATACCACGGTCGAATCCCTGGTCTGGAGCGGAGGCCGGCTGTTTGCCGGGACCACCAAGGATGTTTTCATGTCCATGGACCTCGGCGCGTCCTGGGTCCCCCTTCGCCTCGGGGGCATCAAGACCTGGGTCATGTCCCAGGCCCTCAGCGAGACCCATCTCTATGCGGGGACCTTGGGCAACGGTGTTTGGCGTTTCCCGCTCTCCGAGCTGCCTACCGCCATCCATCCCATCGGGGCCCCAGGGCACCGCCGTTCCGCCCTCCGGGGGAATCGGCCCCTCATCAGGTCAGGTACCGTATGGGGTTACGCTCCGGGCCTGGCCGGAGAATCCTGCTTCCGGGTGGACGGCGTCACTATCGGCCGGTCCGTCGAGTATTCGAAACGGAACTTGCTGTAGCCCGGGAAGGGCCATCGCCTTCCATGCCGGTTTCACGCCTGCCGACGGTTGGACCGGATCCAGGCAAGTCTCCCGGGACCTTTCTCCCGGCTTTCCCTTGACCGACAGGCAAAACAGGCTGTCGGAAAGATCCGCCCGCAGCAGATCAACTGCGTGTCGGCCAGGACGGAAAAAGCAAAAAGCAGATCAATGCCCAAGATGCGCGAGCCCGAATCTTCCGAGAAAAAAGATAGCCCCGGTCTTGGAAACCGGGGCTATCTCGATAGTTGGTCGGGATGGCGGGATTCGAACCCACGACCCCTTGCTCCCGAAGCAAGTGCTCTACCAGACTGAGCCACATCCCGAAATAGGGCAAAGGGGCCCACCAAGTTAGTTTTTCCCGCCAAAAATGCCAACCGAAACCCACCTGATGATTTTCGGCAGGCCGCTTTTCCGTGCTTTTTCCCACGCCGCTACCGGACGAACCATAAAAAAAGGCGGACCCCAGAGGGGCCCGCCTTCCGTTTCGGGAACGGGAGCCGGACTATGCCGCCCCTTTTATAAAACGGAAAAATCCGCAAGGCGGGGCGCCCGGTTGGTTTTGGGTCCCACCCGTAGGGTGGGAAGCGGATTTTTCTCGAACGCTCCGCTTGCCTGCTTTCGCAGGCGCGCGGCTCCCGCCTGAGGGGATGCCGCGCCACGGAAGGGGGGGGTTACCCTTCTTCGTAGTGGTACCCGGCCTCGCC